>NZ_JAKREY010000019.1:0-74540 GCF_022348265.1 Alteromonas sp. Cnat3-28 | reverse complement strand
CCAGCGCGGATCTCATCGTGGAGCGGGTTGCGTGAGCGCCTAATCAGACTCCGAATACATTAGCGCATAACCAACCCCGTTATCGAAATTGATTATTGCAATAACGAGGCGGACCATACATTTTTGTTTCTAGCGAATAATTGTGAAGCGCACATAGGCCTGATATAACTAGTAAAAAACTAACGGCTTTTGTAATGACTATTAATCAGCTTTGCGCTTCACGCCCTTTAACTTGCAGCAAATCACAGCACGCCAAACGATTTTCAGTAATAAAAACCTCAATTAAAGTGTTGTGCTTCTTAAGCCTGGCTAATTTTTCTTTTGCCAGTGAACCTCAAACTAATCCAGTGAATTCACAAATCAGTAGCGATGCTGTTGAAAAGGCACCAGCATTAGCAAGTAACACTGCCAGTTGGTATCAAGTTCCTCAGAGTAATACTGTGACGTTTAAAACTGCATATGGCGATGTAGTTATTGCGCTTCACCCTACCCTTGCACCAAAACATGTGGCCAGGTTTAAAAGTTTAATAGACGCAGGCTTTTATAACGAACAAGCATTTTATCGTGTAGTAGACGGGTTTGTGGCACAGGCAGGCAGCAACGATACTCACGATGCCTCAAAATTTCCGCCGACACTGTTTAAGCCAATCAACGCTGAATTTACCCAACCGCTCAATAGCAATGTCAACGTAGTTGAGAGCAAAGATATGTTTGCGCCTAACACCGGATTTTTAGATGGCTTTCCAGTAGGCATTGATAAAAGCCGAAAAGAAATGTGGGGACTTCATTGCCCAGGTGTTGTGGCGTTTGCTCGCAATAGCGAGAAAGATACAGCCAGTACGGAGTTTTATATTGTGATTGGGCAAGCACCACGACACTTAGACAGAAATATGTCGGTCGTTGGTCGCGTACTGCACGGTATGGATGTGCTTCAAAAGTTGCCGCGAGGAAATATGGACAGAGGTGGCGTTCTAGATGATATAACGCAAGAAAGCAAAATTAAGCAGGCTTTTGTGCATGCAAACAACGCTACACCTTATTTTCTGCAAACGCCGCATCATGAAGAATATAAAAAACGGGCAAACACAGGAAGAAACTTAGATAACCCTTTTTTTCATGACAATACGTATGGCCCGCGCCCTATTGACGTATGTTATTACCAAACAAAAACCAGTAACAAAGCGTGGTAAATAGCTAACTTTTTTCGTGCAAGTTGTTCAATTTCACGGCTTTTTGCGCGTATTTCGCCCTAATGCGCACACTTAATGAGCATTTAAAAAAAGTTAGTAAAAAAGGGGTTGACGGTTGCCAGTCATATACGCATAATACGCGCCACTTCCTGAGAGGGAAGAGAATAGCAAGGCTACGTAGCTCAGTTGGTTAGAGCACATCACTCATAATGATGGGGTCGCAAGTTCGAATCTCGCCGTAGCCACCAATTCTCACTTATCTCTTTTAGGAAAGTCTAGCTGCGCGGAAGTGGTGGAATTGGTAGACACGCTGGATTTAGGTTCCAGTGCTTCACGGCGTGAGAGTTCAAGTCTCTCCTTCCGCACCACAACTGGGGTATAGCCAAGTTGGTAAGGCAGCGGGTTTTGATCCCGCCATTCATAGGTTCGAGTCCTGTTACCCCAGCCATTCTTTTTTGAATGACTATTATAGCTAGCGTCTACGCGGAAGTGGTGGAATTGGTAGACACGCTGGATTTAGGTTCCAGTGCTTCACGGCGTGAGAGTTCAAGTCTCTCCTTCCGCACCATTTGGGGTATAGCCAAGTTGGTAAGGCAGCGGGTTTTGATCCCGCCATTCATAGGTTCGAGTCCTGTTACCCCAGCCAAATTCTTGAGAAGCCGCTCATCGAGCGGCTTTTTATTGAAGATAAAAGTTTAGGCTACGTAGCTCAGTTGGTTAGAGCACATCACTCATAATGATGGGGTCGCAAGTTCGAATCTCGCCGTAGCCACCAACTTTTACCTATTCCTTAATTGGAAGTCTACATTGCGGAAGTGGTGGAATTGGTAGACACGCTGGATTTAGGTTCCAGTGCTTCACGGCGTGAGAGTTCAAGTCTCTCCTTCCGCACCAATATTGGGGTATAGCCAAGTTGGTAAGGCAGCGGGTTTTGATCCCGCCATTCATAGGTTCGAGTCCTGTTACCCCAGCCATATTCTTGAAAAAGCCGCTCTTTTGAGCGGTTTTTTTGTTTGTACTCCCGTTTTGTTCTGCAAATGTGTTCTTCTCCCCCATGAATGAATAAATTTGCTATATGCGAGCATAAAACGTCATAGTTTCAGTACGTTTTCATTGTCCAATCATTTAATTGTCGTGCTAGTATTGGTTTTTATCGATATAGCTCGGCTTATTCCAAGGTTTAGCAAATACAAGTTTGCTTAAGCCGAAGCGTTTGTTCTGACAACGCACCTGTCATGTTCAGTTCATTTCTACACGCCGAGCAATAATTAAAACAATAACGAAGGAAAGTGCGTGATAAACGAATTCGTTTCATTAGTTAACAATATTCTTTGGGGAGACGGTCAGGTACTTATCATTATGCTGCTTGCATGTGGTATCTGGTTTACCGTTAAACTTGGCGGTGTGCAGCTTAGGCACTTCGGCCATATGTTCAGCCTACTAAAGGGCAGTAACACTTCTACTAAGGATGGGATAAGTTCATTCCAAGCTTTGTGTACCAGCTTATCGGCTCGTGTAGGCACGGGTAACTTAGCTGGCGTCGCGGTTGCTATATCCCTAGGCGGTGCTGGCGCTATTTTTTGGATGTGGATGATTGCCCTTTTAGGTATGGCCACTGGCTTTGCCGAAAGTGTACTAGGTCAGCTATACAAGGTCCGTGACGAAAACGGCGAGTTCCGTGGCGGTCCCGCTTATTATATCAAGCAGGGTTTGAACAAAACCTGGCTTGCAGTCGCATTTTCTCTATGTTTGTTCTTTGGCTACGGCTTTGTCTTTAGCGCCGTTCAAGCCAATACTATTACCGATGCATTAAACAATGCGTACTCTTTCCCCACAGAATATGTAGGCCTAGCCATTATTGCACTGGCAGCCTTAATCGTCGTGGGAGGCCTTAAAAGCATTGCGCGCTTTGCCGAGTTTGTGGTGCCCTTTATGGGAATAGGCTACGTGCTTGTGGCATTGGCTATTACCTTCATTAATATTTCCGAACTGCCAGCCATGCTGCTCGATATCGTTAAATCAGCATTTGGCTTGCAGGAAGCTGGCGCAGGAGCATTAGGTGCTGCCATTAAAAATGGTATTCAGCGTGGTCTTTATTCAAATGAAGCGGGCAGCGGCTCTGTACCGCACGCAGCAGCAAGCGCTGTTCCAAACCCTAACCATCCGGTATCGCAAGGTTACATTCAGATGCTCGGCGTTTTCTTAGATACACTCGTGCTATGTACGTCTACTGCCTTCATCATTTTACTTGCTGGCGGTTCAAGCTCTGATCAAATGGAAGGCATACGCCTAACCCAAGATGCGATGAGCAGTCACCTAGGCGAAGGCGGTACTGACTTTGTGGCTGCCGCCATCAGCTTATTTGCATTCACGTCTGTAGTGGCAAACTATGCCTATGGCGAAAGTAACCTGCACATGTTCAAGCTAGATAACAAAATAGGCCGTGCAGTTTACACTATTGGTTATTTAGGCATGATTTATTGGGGCGCACAGGCGGCACTACCTCAGGTATGGGCCATGGCCGATATGGCGTTGGGCCTAATGACGGTGATAAACATCATTGCTATTGTATGGATGACCCCTACCATTGTGTCTATCAGCAAAGACTACTTTAAGAAAAAAGACAGTGGCGCAAACATGGAATACAAAGCGGGCGACTGTGAAATACAGGGTAAGTCAGAAGAGGGTATTTGGGATTAAGTCCAGCTTTTACTAGGTGAGTGTTTTAAAATTAGGTGTTATCACGCTAACGTTAACTAATTAAGATTAAAGTAAGTTTTGACAAAAGAAAGGCTAACCTCGGGTTAGCCTTTTTCGTTTGTAGCAATTGACCGCAAGTAAAACACTGGTTTTGATTTACCTGCAACAAATGAAATGGCGGCCTACAACGCTACTGGCAAATGCCCTGTCTTCACCCAAATTACTGTTTCCTCATCCACGTAGGGATGATGCTGACTCATATGAGGATTGCGCAACCATGTGCCTTTTGGGTATGCACCATGTTCGTCTTTGAATGTACCCGACAGTACAAAAATTTCTTCACCCCCGAAATGCTTGTGAGGCTTAAATACCTCTCCCACGGGCCACTTAACTAGCGCCACATGTTCATGCTCAAAGTTGTGGAGCGGCATCACTTGTAAACCGCCCTGCCCTTGCAGCCATTGTTCTTTATTTGTATTTACGCGTACTTCACTCAAGTCACGCTTATCAAACTGGTTCAGCTTCACTAAAATAACACAGCCTTCTTTACTAAAAGGGCTATGTTTACTGCCTGGCGGGTTACGCAAGTAAGTGCCTGCAGGGTAATCACCGTGTTCATCGGAAAACACACCTTCAAGCACCAAAATTTCTTCACCATAAGGATGACTATGCTGCTTAAAGCTCGCGCCAGCTTCGTACTTCACGACGCTAGTTGTATGACCAGACTCTTTTGCTTCACGCTCTAAAGGCTTCCGCCATACCGTAGAAGACGGTGACGCCTGCCACTCTTGCATTTGCGTATTAATCGCTAGGCGTTCATCAAAGTTCATATTTAGCATTTAGGTCACCGGTTAATATTGACGCGTTGTCACTGTTTTATTAAAGACCGTTACTCTGGTCTTAGCATTTCGAAAAAGTTATCTCGGGAAATAGTGTAATAATCGCCTCGTCCGCCACCACGGGTAACTGGCGCACTTTTCACCGTGCTGTAAACGCCGTTCTCTATGAGTGACTTATCAATATGTACACCCACTACTTCACCCATGATAAACCAGCTATTCACCTCCTCACCTGAGGCGGTCTTAAGCTGTACCACATCAGTTAGCTTACATTCCATGCTCACCTTACTCGCTTTTACGCGGGGAACGCTTACCACTTCACTTTCTACAGTTTGAAGCCCTGCATGGTCAAATTCACTTTCTTCAGGTGCCAGAGGTTTACTTGTCGTGTTCATTGCATCAATCAAATCTTCTGATACAAGATTCCAGCAAAACTCACCCGTTTCCTGTACGTTTACCAGTGAATCTTTCTTACTGCCTACTACTGAAAAGCCGATAATTGGCGGCGTGTAGTTCAACGCATTGAAAAAACTGTAAGGAGCAAGGTTTAACACTCCCGTTTTTGATTTTGTAGAGATCCATCCGATTGGGCGCGGTGCGATGATCGCGTTAAACGGATCGTGAGCCAAGCCATGACCTTCTTTTGGTTGATAAAAATGCGTTTGTGACAAAACCATTCCTTAAAATTTGTGGTAGGGTAAATCTAATACTGATATGAACGCTTATTCGGCGCTTTTCAAGGGCTTAAGATCAAAGGTTGTTTATGACTGCACGTAATGTCGCTTTTTCAAGAACAAGACTGACTGAATTAATGGTGCCATCTTTTGCTAATTTTGGCGGTAAGGTGCATGGCGGTGTCATTTTATCGTTAATGGATAAAGTCGCCTATGCCTGCGCAAGTAAACACGCAGGGGCCTATTGTGTAACCGTTACCGTTGATGGCGTCGAGTTTTTACAGCCTGTTGAAGTGGGTGACTTACTTCACCTCGACGCTACCGTTCATTATGTCGGAAACACATCCTTGGTAGTAGGGATAAAAGTCACTACGGAAAATATCAAAACCAACGAGGTCAAACATACCAACAACAGCTTTTTTACCATGGTTGCCAAAGATGATAGCGGCACACCTGTTTCAGTCCCTGAGCTAGAGTTATCTACTCACCATGAAATGCGCAATTTCGTAACGGCTATACGCCGCAGTAAAATTCGAAAAGAGGCACAAGTTAAGCTGCAACGTGATTACGACGCCTTTATTCCCAAAGAAGACTTTGCGCTTTTAAATGAACATCGCTGTGCAGTTACCTTTGAGAAAAATGACTAAGTAACAGGTACAAAAAAAGCCAGTTGCGTATTAATCAACTGGCTTTCAGCACTCAAGAACCGGTGCTATTTAGAAGCTATACGAAACTTTTCCGTAAACAAAACGGCCTGTAAAACCGTAAGGCGAAAAGCCTGAATACGGGAATAAACGCGAGAACGTAGTTACATCATCCACAAGTTCACGGGTTGTTTCTGGGTACACATCAAACAAATTGTTAGCACCAACAGAAACGGTAAGTCCTTCTGTTAACGCAATGCGAACGTCTAGGTCTGTGATCCACTCTGACGGAATGATTTCATTGCGTGCTTCAACTGACGATGGGTCTTCCACTTCACCATAACGAGTAGTACGTAAGGTTGTTGTGTAGCGGTCATAATTCCACGTAACACCTAAATTCAGTTTGCTGTCAGGCGAAGCCGTTTCGAAGCGACGTAGTTCAACATCATCGAACAAGTTAGCCTGGTCGAAGCCTGCATTTTGCAAAACCTCAGGTGCATCGATAACACTTGTTACTTCGTTATCGTTAAAGTTGGCACCTGCGTTAAAGTTAAACGCACCATAATCTGACGTATTAAGCGTATAGGTAGAAACAATATCAACACCTTCCGTACGCGAATCTATCGCATTTAAGAAGAATCGTGCCTGATTAGCTCCCGTACCCGCAAGTAATGCTTCTATACCCTCACCTGATAGGTTGTTAGACAGCACGATACGATCGTCAATATCAATGCGGTAAAAGTCTACTGTCAGGTTGAAATCGGCGGTTGGCGAGTAGGTAAAACCTGCGCTGTAGTTATTCGATTCTTCTGCATCAAGGCCTGGGCTGCCCAGCGCTTGCGCAACATCACTTGACGGCGCAAATGTGCCCGTTTCTGTTGGCTCGCCATCAACAAATACCGTCGCGATTGAGGTGAAGAATTGCTGTTGTAGCGATGGTGCTCTAAAGCCGGTTGATACTGACGCTCGAAGTGCAAATGCATCACTCAGGGTTACACGGTGAGACATTTTCCAGTTAAACGTGCTGCCGAAGTCAGAATAATCTTCATAGCGCCCTGCCACTGCTACGTTCCAGTTTTCTACAACGTCAGCTTCTACATCCACATAGAAGCTATAGTTATGACGGCTGTTTTCACCTGCAGATTCTGGTGTAAAGCCTGGGAATACTTGCGAACCAGCAGCACCAAACGGGCCGTCTACCGGGTCAGTCACCACGCCGCCAGGTCCAAACGTACCTTGTATGTAAGACCCTTCTTCACCTGCAGTTATTTCATAGCTCTCATGACGATATTCTGCGCCCATGGCGAAGTTCATTTCGCTGTAGAAATACCCGGTATCTACCAAACGTGACGCGTCAGCATTCACAATTGTGGTGTTGTATTCTAGCGTACCCGCGTCAAACTCAGTTTGACTCGTTGGACCTAAAGACGTGTTTAGGGTGTTGATAACACCATACTCAAGCTCATTACCACCATGTGTTACGGACAAGTCGTAATTCCACACATCGCCATAGCCCTTAATACCAGCAAGCAGCGACATATCGGTTATGTCAGTTTGAATAGAAGGTAGGAATCCGTCTGGATAAATTTCAACTACGTTTCGTGAATCTTGAGCTCGACGGTAAAAGCCTCCGCCTACCGAATCACGAGTGCTGTAGCCTGCGGTAGTATAAAACTCAACGCTATCAGTAAGGGCTTTACCCGCGTTTATGAACAAGGCGTAATCTTCTACCTCACCATTTCCGTAAACGTGATTGTAGCGGTTGACCGTAAGCTCACGAGGGTCTAAGTTGCCGTCCGCGTCTCGCGCATAGTTTTCTCGCTGGTCGTAGTCCGAACGGTTCGCCTGTCCACGGTCGCGGTATTCACCTGATACGTTAACAAAGCCGTCGTCTCCCCATTCGAAGCCTACGTTGCCGCGAAGGGTAAAGGTTTGTCCATCGGTTACGTCTCTGTCGCTTCCTTCAGCGAATGCTAAATTACCGTCAGCGCCAACACTCACACCTTCAAGGTTAGGCACACCGTCCATTGTTGTAACGTTAGCACCATACGTTGCCGACACTTCACCGCCTTCGGCAGCATCTTTCAAAACAATATTTATAACACCGGCAATGGCGTCTGAGCCGTACTGAGCCGCAGCACCGTCACGCAACACCTCAATACGCTTAATCGCATTAGCCGGGATAGCGTTTAAATCTACCGCTGAAGAGCCACGCCCCACCGAACCATTTAAATTAAGAAGCGCAGAGGTATGACGACGCTTACCATTAACTAATACCAGCGTGTGGTCTGGTGCTAAACCACGCAGCTGCGCTGGTCGTACGTGGTCGGTGCCATCGGTAATAGATGGCTGAGGGAAGTTAAAGCTGGGCAGTAACTGGTTTAAGATCATGTTGGTTTCAGTGAGCCCCGTTGCTTCTATAGATGAAGCATCGATAATATCGATAGGTACAGGGGAGTCATTGATGGTGCGACCAACGCGACGTGAACCTACAATTTGGATTTGCTCAACATCTTGCTCATCAACAGAAGCTTGCTCCTGTGCAAGCACTGACGAAGAAGAAAAAGCCATTCCTGCAATTGCAGACGCAATGAGGGAAAGCTTGAAAGCAGAAGCGTTAAATTTTGCCTGTTGCATTGTGTTGTTCCTGAATTCTTTTAAATTTTACTTTTCGAAGTGTGTAGTTTTGTATTTCGTGAATCAAAAACGCGTTGAAATACAATATCTTCTTTCTGTTGTTGGGGTACTGCTAAACGCCAGGTTGTCTGATCAGACTTATTATTATTAGAGATGAAAAGCACGCGGTGCTTGAAGGCTGAGTAAATCACAAAAAGATTCGCTCGCACAATACTAAAGTTGTAATAAATCCTTAATATCGACGACAGGCAGAATTTTGAAGATGAAGCGACGGAATCATCTATTGCACTGGTGGTAAGAGGCGGTAGGAAGGTGCCACCTTCACAAAAGGTAATTTGGACTAGAGTACATGAAACAGAAAAAGCGCTCCGTTCAGAGCGCTTTTCATACCAAATTTGCACTAATGAGTGCCAAATAGGCGCTTATGCTTTTTTAAGCTTCTTCTTAAGCTTTTTCAGTTTTCCTTCTTGCTTAGAAATTTTCGCCTTAGTTGCTTTAATCGCTTTTTTTAACTCTTTTTTCTTAGCCATGATGTAAATCCTTATCTTTATTTGTAGTGTTCGCTTCACTCACATAACGTTTAGCAAACGCCGCTATTGATCGCCGTGTTTGGCAATAAATTCTCGAATAAAGTGTCTTACTTCACGAGCAGCAGAAGTGTCTAGGTCTTCGCATAACGCGATAAACTGGGCACGCTCTTCGTCATTGATTCGAATAATCATCTGACTATTCTTTTTCTTCTTTTTATTGCTTTTTTCAGACACCTTAAATCCTTGCAAATACCAATACGTGCAGTATGTCGTTCAATGAGAATCTGCAAGTACTACCACATTATTCGAATATAAAATGTATAGCCTATGTATATACATTTCAAGATATTTTGAACTTTTCACCCTTATTTTTCATAAAAGCGTAATGCTAGCGTCACATTAGTGACTTCAGGCTAAGCCAAAGTAATTCCAATAAAAATGGAAACAACGAACTTACGTAAAATCAAAAAGTGAAGTAGACCATGACACAAGCACAATCTATAACTCACCTATCGTGTTTCATCGAAGCAGTGGCTATCGCGAAACAAAATAAATGCAGTAATTGCGACGATTTGAAAACACTGTTGCAGCAAAAGGGATACGAAGAGTTAGTTGCAATGGAAACCGTAGAAGAATTAAGCCCGCAGCTGCCCTTAGCGTCTTAATAGTCGTATTTTGAATAGGAATAGAAAAATGCTGTTTGCGCTTTTTATCTACACACTGTGTAGCCTACTGCTATTCAGCTTTTGCGAGATTGCTCGCAAGCGTTTGAGCCAGAAACAAAAAACGGAAGCCTTGCTTCCGTTTTAAAAGAGCTATCAAATGATTATTTAGGCGACCAATCAAATTTTTTGAAAGGTTCGTCTACAGGCGTATCGGCCAAATGATTGGTATAATTACTCATCACTTTTTGCGCCAATATAAGTATGATTTCTAACAATTGCTGATGCTTGTATCCAGCACTGTAAAATGCGTCAAGCTGCGCATTATCAACATTACCTCGCCCGCGAGTTAAAGCCAGCACAGTTTCTTTAAGCGTATTCAATTTGCTGTCAGACAGTGTTTCATCGTTTCGCAACTCTTCAATTAGGTCATCGCGCACTTTCATACTCTTCGCAATACCCGTATGCGCTGGAACGCAGTAATGACATGCGTGCTCTACATTCACTGCCTGCCAAACCACCGTTAACTCTTCTGCATTGAACGATGTTTCTTGCGCTAGTTTATGCAGCACTTGATAGCCTTCAAGCAAAGTCGGCGCTTCTGCCATTACTGCATGTAGCTTTGGAATCATTCCAAATGCTGCTTGCGAATTATCAAGTAAAGGCTTTGCTGCTTCTGGCGCACTCTCTTTCGTGTGTAAAGTAAAATCGCTCATGTCACTCTCCTATTGATGTGATCCAAAACTGCAAGCAACGCTTTGCGCTACTCACAACTCGTATGCCAATAATAATAGGTTTACTTGAACGATCGTTCAAGTGATAATTGAACATATGTTCAAAATATTCACGTATAAGGTATGCAGCGGTGAAATATGACCACGATGAGATTATAGAAAAAGCCACTACGCTTTTTTGGCAACGAGGCTTTCAGGCGGCTGGCATGCGTGATATTCAGCAGGCATTGGATATGCGTCCGGGTAGTATTTATGCGCGTTTTCAAAGCAAAGAAGGTTTATTCAAACTTGTTGTTGAGCATTATGCAGACAACAGTGCAAAACGTTTAAAGCAAGTCACAGAAGCTCAATCACCTTTAGATGCTCTTTACCACTTTTTTGAAACAGCATTAACTGGCCCCGACGAGCAACGCTACATGCGCCAGTGCTTGCTGGTTAAGTCTATTGCAGAATTAGAACTCATTGGTGATATTGCCAAAAAAGCTGTACTTGAGAGCATGCAAACCCTTAAGGCTGGTTTTAGAAATATTATTGAAGCCTGTATCGAAAAAGGTGAGCTGCCTGAACATACGCCAACGTCAACAGCCGCAGAGTGGCTTCAAAATCAGTTCGTTGGCTTACGAGCGTTTGCCTTACTGCAAGACGATAATCAAACAACTATTAAGATGATAGACAAAGTCATTATCGATTTGAAAGGACAATGGCCACAACAAACACATTAATGTAGATGAAGGCTTACAAAAACTGACGCAGTGCATTTCATGAAAATTGCCGTGAAACCAGTTGGATGAGCCCTGGTTTACTTAACTAAGCGGCTCGGAATGAACCGATTAAACCAAGTGGAAAAACCATTTTTGTCCGTTTTCAGATTAACGTAGGCTCGCTTTACCTCAACCCACTGTTCCTGGTCAACAGTCACTCTACCATCAGCAAACGGTACATATAGCTGATCGCCTTCAAAGTGGGTTCTAAATTCTAAGTAAAAGTCGCCGTGTAACTCCTCAAGTAAGGCATCGGACTCCCCTAACCCGTTGGGGAGGAAGTAATGAAACCGAGTGAGAATAAGGCTTCCTTCAGCACTTAACTGGTAACTGCCTGCATAGCCATCCCAGCAAGCAGACATCACCTCAACCTTTTCAGGGTCAGGTTTACTCTTCAACTGATAAAAGTGTTTTTCACCTTCGTCTGCTGGATGCCCTTGCCAAATATAATAAAGGCTATAGCCTTTTAGATTAACCCTCGGACATTGATTGGAGAACCCTTGCGAAAATTGTACGGTCATTCCTTTGAACCTTTGAAAAAGTGAATTGATTTGAGTTCGGCAAGTGGCTAGATTTTGTGACTTTTTAAACCTAAGCAGCAGCTAAGAGAACAGTAACCGCAACAACTGGGCGATAAGCAAAATCCCCATTAAGGGCCAAATCCACTTAGCCCATTTCGCAGCATCCTCATTACTGATTCGCATTTTAGAGCGTTCTATTAGCGGTATAATCAATGCTAGCGCACCAAATAACACCGCCAGTAAAATTAACACTTCCATTATCGTAACCCTATCGCATATTTGAGCACTTCTTGTTTAGCAGGCTCTATGCGCTGCGCCACAGAAAGAAGCTGGTTTCTTATCCATTTTATGGGGGCAACGTCATTGCTAAACAAGGTATAAAACCCATCCATTGCCGTCATCATCACCAAATTATCTCGCTTTCGTGGCTTTTCATAATTGCTGATAAGCCTTTGAGAAAATACTTTATCGGTTAGCGACAATGCGTTGTCGCTACCGAATGGCTTGATTTCAGCACACACAGAAAGAAAGGTTTCTACGTCTTTAAAACCTAAATTAACGCCCTGTCCGGCAAGCGGATTAATGGTGTGTGCTGCATCACCAACTAACGCACAACAGCCTTTCACATAGTGATTGGCATGAGAACGCGTGAGTGGAAAAATCGCTTTATCAATAACTGAAAAGCGATTGCCATTTCTGGTTAATTCGTCTGGAAACGTTTTAAGAATTTCACTTTCAAGTTGGTTCGCTTTTAAACTTTTAATCCGTTTGAGTTCGTCAGGCGAGTCATACCAAACCAGCGAAGCGAAGTTATCAAACATAGGTAAAAAGGCTTTAGGGCCACTCGATGTAAACTGCTGCCAGGTTACAGGTTCAACGGCGTTCTCCATCTTTATAGTGATCCCCATCGCCTGCTGCGCATATTGCCAACCTGTGGTGCCAATGCCCGCCGCCTTTCTTACCTGAGAGTTTGCACCATCTGCGCCAACAAGCCAGCTCGCTTCAATGGTTCTGCCATTCGAAAGGCTGACCTTAGCCGTATTCGTTAATTGAATATCTTGCACCGTTTGTCCGGTAATGAGCTCTACATTGTCAAACTGCTTTAATGCGTGGTGGCACCCCAGCTGCAACAATCGGTTTTCCACAAAAAAGCCTAGCTGGGGCATGTCGATACTTTGTGCGGTAAAGTCTGTTCGATGGGCTGGGTCGTCCCACACGCTAAGGCCTGTGTAAGGTTTAACACGCATGGCGGCTATGTGCTCCCAAGCACCAAGGGCTTTTAACAGCGTTACCGATGCTTCGCTGATGGCTGAAACCCTTAAGTCGGGCCCCTTCTCAGCGTTAAAAGGTGCTGGTAGATACGGCTCTATCACTGCTACCTTAAACTGCTGCTGAGCAAGTCCCAACGCAAGTGCAGCACCTACCATACCGCCGCCATTTATACAAAAATCGACCATTTACTCTCCTTAAAACACGCACTTGCATTATGTCTTAAAACACAAAGCGCTGTGAAGTAAAACGTAGAACTGGCTTGCCCTAGATCAAATCTTAACGAATCGTCTCAAGATACTGGGAATATGCTTGCATAACAGGTAAAATATGCGGCTATTTTGAACATCTTCCTGTAACTGACATTATCAGTGTTTTTTACGTGGTGATTTAAGCGCCTTACGTAAAATAACATTCTGGCAGCCACCTTTTCTAAACAACGGTGAAACTGCTCTCACTTACAGGAACACTAACAGGTTATCGAATAGTTGTTATGACTAAAAAGCTGTATATCAAAACCTGGGGCTGCCAAATGAACGAGTACGACTCGGAGAAAATGGCAGACTTACTAGACTCAACGCATGGCTACAGTGCTGCAGAAAGTGCTGAAGAAGCCGATGTTATTTTGCTTAACACATGCTCAATTCGTGAAAAAGCACAGGAAAAGGTGTTCCACCAGCTGGGACGTTGGAAAACACTTAAGCAAGATAAACCTGAACTTATTATCGGTGTGGGCGGCTGTGTAGCCTCTCAAGAGGGCGATACTATTCGTCAGCGCGCGCCTTTCGTAGACTTAGTATTTGGTCCACAAACACTGCACCGCTTGCCTGAAATGATCAATCAGCTTCAGGGCGGCGCAAAGTCAGTCATTGACGTTAGCTTCCCGGAAATTGAAAAATTTGACCGTTTGCCTGAACCACGTGCTGAAGGTCCAACGGCGTTCGTTTCAATCATGGAAGGCTGTTCAAAATACTGCACATTCTGTGTTGTGCCTTACACCCGCGGTGAAGAAGTAAGCCGCCCTGTTGACGACGTGTTGCTTGAAATCGCTCAGCTTGCAGGTCAAGGCGTGCGTGAAGTAAATCTTCTAGGTCAAAACGTTAACGCGTATCGCGGTGAAAATTACGACGGTACAATTTGTCGTTTCTCTGAGCTGCTTGAATTGGTAGCGGCCATAGACGGTATCGACAGAATTCGTTACACCACCTCACACCCGGTTGAATTTACTGATGACATTATAGAAGCATACGCGTCTATTCCGGAGTTAGTAGACCACCTACACTTGCCTGTTCAAAGCGGCTCTGACCGTATATTGAACTTGATGAAGCGTGGCCATACAGCAATCGAATACAAGTCTAAAATGCGTAAGCTGAAGAAAATTCGCCCGAACATTAGTTTGTCGAGTGACTTCATTATTGGTTTCCCAGGTGAAACAGATGCCGACTTTGAAGCCACCATGGATTTGATTCAGGCAGTCGATTACGACCTTAGCTTCAGCTTTATTTACAGTGCTCGCCCGGGTACGCCTGCTGCCGACGCAGTAGATGACGTAAGTGAAGAAACTAAGAAGCAACGTCTTCACCTACTACAGCAGCGTATTACGCAACAGGCTCTTCGTATTGCTCGTCACATGGTTGGTACAGAGCAGCGAATATTGGTTGAAGGTCCGTCAAAGAAAAACCCAATGGAGCTTTCGGGACGTACTGAAAATAACCGTGTAGTGAACTTCGAAGGCACACCAGACATGATTGGCGAATTCGTTGATGTAAACATCACTGACGTATTCACTAACTCATTACGTGGTGAAGTTGTGCGCAGAGAGAGCGAAATGGGCTTGCGTGTTGCCGTTTCGCCCCAATCTATCATGGCAAAGCATCAGGCAGATTTGCCCGATGAGCTTGGCGTGGGTCAATTTAACCCAGCCTAAATACATTTTATAGCGAGGAAAAAAGTAGCTTGAGTACATTGGTTAGTAACGAATTTGAATTAGAACCGGCAGATAGCAAACGTTTGTCGAGTTTATGTGGCCCCTTTGATGACAACATTAAACAAATTGAGCGCAGGTTAGGGGTAGAAATTACCTACCGAAATAACGCATTCAAGGTGTTGGGTGAACCGCAGCAAATAAAAAGTGCCAGCGAATTACTTAAGCTTCTTTATATAGAAACTCAGCCTATTAAGGGCCGTATTCCCGAGCTAGAAGCAGAACAAGTTCATCTTGCCATTCAAGAAGCCCGCGTTATTGAAAAAGACGCAACAGGCGGCTATGGCAAAGAAGTCAATATTAAGACCAAGCGCGGTGTGATTAAGCCGCGTAACCCTAACCAAGCGCAATATGTGGCGAACATTGTAAACCACGATATTACTTTTGGTATTGGACCTGCCGGTACGGGTAAAACCTACCTAGCGGTCGCTGCTGCTGTGGACGCGCTTGAGCGACAAGAAATTCGCCGTATCTTGCTTACCCGCCCGGCGGTAGAAGCGGGTGAAAAGCTCGGTTTCTTACCCGGCGACCTTTCACAAAAAGTTGACCCGTACCTTCGTCCGCTTTACGACGCCCTATTTGAAATGTTGGGCTTCGAGAAAGTAGAAAAGCTTATGGAACGCAACGTCATTGAAGTTGCACCGCTGGCCTATATGCGCGGTCGAACGCTGAACGATGCCTTTATTATCCTGGATGAAAGTCAAAACACCACGGTAGAGCAAATGAAAATGTTCTTAACCCGTATTGGCTTCAATTCAAAAGCGGTGATCACCGGTGACATCACGCAGGTAGACTTACCTCGCGGTGCAAAATCAGGTCTTCGTCATGCTATTGAAGTGTTAAGTGAAGTGGATGACATTTCTTTCAACTTCTTTAACGCTGAAGACGTGGTCCGCCACCCTGTGGTTGCGCGCATCGTAAGAGCCTATGAAGTGCACGATGCTGAACAAGAGCGTCTTCGCAAAGCACGTAAAGAAGAAGCGTTGCGACTTCAACGTGAACAGGCTTCTCAAGACGATAATGCCACGCAAACGAAAGACGACAACGCATCGTGAGTGCCATTATTGATGTACAGCAAGCGTTTGAAGGTGACGAGGCCATTTTGTCGGCCATTCCCTCACCTTCGGAACTTGAGCTTTGGGCTAACGCCGTGCTCAATTACGAAGGGTTAGCTGAGCAAGAAGTGACCATTCGCTTTACTGACGAAGCCGAAAGTCAAAGCCTTAACCATGAATACCGAGGAAAAGATAAACCCACAAATGTTTTATCTTTTCCGTTTGAAGCGCCTCCAGGTATAGAAATAAACCTTTTAGGCGACCTGGTTATTTGTGCCCCCGTTATTAGTCGAGAAGCCGAAGAACAGCATAAAGACGTAAGCAACCACTACGCGCACATGACTGTTCACGGGCTATTGCATCTAATGGGTTACGACCATATTGATGATGCGGAAGCTGAGGAAATGGAAAGCAAGGAAATTGATATTCTTGCGCACCTTGGCATTGCTAATCCTTACGAATCTATTGATTAACAATTCAATATAAACCATTGTTAGTTAAGTACTTTAACACTTAATAACAATAAAACATTGACGACCAGCGAGAACCATTTTAACGTTGGCGTTGAACTAACAATTAAACGGACATTATGAGCGACGATAATCCTCACTCTACCAACGGCTCATCAGGCAAGAGTTGGTTAGATAAACTAAAAAATTCAATTTCTGGCGAGCCGAGAAGTAAAGAAGAGTTAGTATCGGTTATTACTGATGCTGAACAGAACGAAATCATAGACCCACAAACCCGCGAAATGATTGAAGGGGTTATTGGGGTAAATGAAATGCGAGTAAGGGATATCATGATCCCTCGCGCTCAAATGACCACCATCGATGTAGAGCAAAAGGTAGAAGAGTTTTTACCTGTAATGCTTGAATCTGCTCACTCCCGTTTCCCTGTTATCAGCGAAGATAAAGACCACATCGAAGGTATCCTGTTAGCAAAAGATCTTTTGGCTTTTGCATTTAACGCGGAAAAAGAATTTAACCTTCGCGATATTCTTCGCCCAGCGGTTATTGTTCCAGAAAGCAAACGCGTGGACGTTCTGCTTAAAGAGTTCCGTCAGCAACGCTACCACATGGCCATTGTTGTAGATGAATATGGCGGTGTGTCTGGTCTAGTCACGATTGAAGATATCCTTGAAATTATCGTGGGTGAAATTGAAGACGAATACGATACGGAAGAAGATGGTACCGATGATATTCGCCCGTTAAATAAATCAACATACTCTGTTAAAGCCTTAACGCCGGTTGACGATTTTAACGAGTTTTTTGAAACCAAGTTTAGCGAAGAAGAAGCCGACACTATTGGCGGTATTGTGCTGAAAGCGTTTGGTCATATGCCTGAAACCAATGACGAAATCACCATTGGCGACATTCAATTTAAAGTGACTAACTCTGATAAGCGCCGACTTATTCAACTTAAGGTTTCAGTGCCTTCGCTCGAATAGTGAAGTAACGCAAACTACGCCTGTTTCAGCATAGGGCAGCATGATTTTATGCGTGCTCACCCTATGTTGACGTAACAACTCTATTAACCACGATCAGATGACTCCTATGCTGAAACGGTTTACTCCCCACCTTCTTCTTTTACTAAGTGGTGCAAGCTTAACCCTTGCTTTTGCTCCCTTTAACATGTGGCTTTTAACTATTCCTGCGCTTGCACTTGCTATACGTCAGGTGATAAAGCTCAAACATCGCCCATTTTTAGCCGGATGGCTGTTCGGTGCGGGATGGTTTGGAGCGGGTATAAGTTGGGTTCATGTGAGTATTGCCGACTTTGGCGGGCTTCCCATTGCGGCATCTATTGGCATTATGGCGTTGCTATGTGGCTACTTATCGCTTTATCCTGCGCTTGCCACCAAGCTAACCGCCAAGTTCTTCTCTCCCCACTTGTGGCCAATGGTGTTACCTCTTTTCTGGGTTGCGGAGGAGTGGTTACGAAGCTGGATGCTAACCGGCTTTCCATGGTTATCTTTAGGGTATAGTCAACTAGAGAGCCCTCTTTCAGGCTTTGCGCCAATCATCGGAGAAACGGGAATAAGCGCGCTTATCGTTATCAGCGCTACGCTATTTGCGTTGATACACAATAAGCGAACTTTCGCCAACGCAATGCTAGTGGCGCTGTGCTTATTTACCAGTGGCTACCTTCTTAAACAACATACTTGGGTTGCGCCCCAAAAAACCTACTCAGTAGGCATGGCTCAAGGCAACATCGCGCAAAGTCTTCGATGGGTGCCAGAGCAAGATGGTCCAACCATGGACACCTATTGGAAATTAACTGAAAGCTTATGGGATAACGACCTCATCATTTGGCCTGAAGCCGCGGTTCCCAAGCTTGAGCCATTAGCCCAACCTTATCTTGCTAAAGTTAACGAAAGAGCCTTTCAAGAGAACACGGCACTTATTACGGGTATTGTTAATTACAACTGGGAAACTGATGAAGCGTGGAACAACCTAATTGTGCTAGGTAAACGTACGCCAGATGCCGCTTATCCCGACTATCAATATTTCCACAACAACCGATTTTCGAAACATCATCTATTGCCCGTAGGCGAATTCGTACCTTTTGAAGACTGGCTTCGCCCGCTCGCTCCCCTATTCGATTTACCTATGTCATCATTCTCTCGAGGTGACTATCAACAGGCAAACCTTGAAGCTAACGGCATTCACCTAGCCCCCGCTATCTGTTTTGAAATTGCGTTTCCTCATCAAGTGATGGCAAATGTATATGAAAATACCGACATGATCATAACCGTGAGTAATGATGCGTGGTTTGGTCACTCACATGGGCCTGCTCAGCATTTGCAGATAGCGCAAATGCGCGCCCTTGAGTTAGGCCGCCCTGTCGTTAGAGCGACAAATAATGGCATTACGGCTTTTATAGACCACAGAGGCGAAATAACTGCTCGGCTACCTCAATTCATGGCAGGTAATATTTCGGCGCCAGTTGTCGCAACCAGAGGGTTTACACCGTATTACCATCTTCAAGAGCTAGGTGTTTGGTTTATAGTTATTTTGCTATTTGTTAGTGCGTTACTTCTTAGACGAAGACAGAGTTGATCTGTACAAGTTAAAGGTACCGACACAATAGTCATTCAATAATAATACTAACTCGATGTAGGACATGTTGAACTTGTTTTTTTGCAAAGTTCAATGTGTGCTAATTAAGGAAATACTTGTGAACTGGGTTTCTCTTTTTTCAAAAAAACTACTCACCTTTTCTATCACTGCCATTGTTTGCTCTACTGCTGTTTTCGCAGAGACAACGGTAATTACTGCAGATCGCATGATTGACGTTGCTAACGGGAAAGTCGTCAAACAGGCGGCTGTTATTGTAACGGACAATATAATTACTGCATCTGGTCGTCTTAAAGACCTGACAGTTCCAAACGAAGCAACACGTATTGATTTAGGCAATGCAACGCTAATGCCTGGGTTAATGGATATGCACGTACACTTAACCAGTGATGCAACTCGACACGGGTACAAGCGTTTAGAAGTATCACTGCCCCGCGCGGCTATTACTGGCGTTAAACACGCTAAAGCAACGTTAGATGCAGGTTTTACCACTGTGCGTAATGTGGGTGCACCTGGTTTTGCTGATGTTGCGTTAAGAGATGCCATCAACGCGGGCGACGTAGTGGGACCGCGCATGTTTGTAGCTGGGCCAA
This sequence comes from Alteromonas sp. Cnat3-28, assembly GCF_022348265.1. Lineage (NCBI taxonomy): Bacteria > Pseudomonadati > Pseudomonadota > Gammaproteobacteria > Alteromonadales > Alteromonadaceae > Alteromonas > Alteromonas sp. Cnat3-28. The sequence goes on along the minus strand of NZ_JAKREY010000019.1, from coordinate 54,670 downwards.
GCCTAGGCGTAACTGGCGGCCATTGTGACAGCAATCTTTTGCCCTATGAGTATGACAATTATAGCGAAGGTGTAGCCGATGGCCCGTGGGAAGTACGCAAAAAAGTACGTCGAAATATTAAGTACGGCGCTACCGTGATCAAATTCTGCGCTACAGGTGGCGTTTTGTCTAAAGGCACAAAAGTAGGTGCACAGCAGTACACATTCGAAGAAATGAAAGCCCTCATTGATGAGGCCCATTTACGTGGTTTGACAGTAGCGACTCATGCTCATGGCACTAATGGCATTAAAGCAGCCATTAAAGCGGGTGTAGATTCAGTAGAACACGTAAGTTTGCTTGATGACGAAGCGATAGATTTAGCGAAAAAGAACGGTACTTACTTCTCTATGGATATTTACGTAACTGAATATATTCTGGGTGAAGGAGAGAAAGCCGGTATTCTAGAAGAAAGCCTGAATAAAGAGCGTATTGTTGGTAAAACTCAGCGCGAAAACTTTGAGAAGGCAGTTAAAGCTGGTGTAAATATGGTATTTGGTTCCGATGCCGGGGTTTACCCTCACGGTGATAATCCTAAGCAGTTTGCCCGGATGGTGAAGTTCGGTATGACCCCCATTCAGGCTATTCAAGCTGCTACTATTAACCCTGCCCGCTTACTGAAACAAGAAGCTACCCTTGGAAGTTTGGAAAAAGGTAAGCTGGCAGATATCGTCGCAGTGCCCGGCAACCCACTAGATGATATGAGCCTTATGGAAAAAGTGGGCTTTGTTATGAAAGATGGACAAATTGTGAAGCAGTACGCGATGTGATGAATGGCCGCTAAAAGAAAATCTTTAGTTTGTAGTTCATAGATTGCAGCTTGCTGCACGGAGCAGAGGATAGTCGCTACGCAAGGTCAATAGCTTAGCAAAACATCACACTGCATCAGACTAAGAAATAAAAAACGGCGCTAACTTCATTTGAAGTAGCGCCGTTTTTGTTAGCAGCAACTACCTTACAACAGATAGGTAGTCTACCCTGTTAAACGTTACCTGCCGCCTGGATAGCAGTAAGTGCTATGGTAAATACAATATCGTCAACCAATGCACCGCGACTTAAATCGTTAACGGGCTTTCGCATGCCTTGCAGCATTGGGCCAATACACACTAGATCGAAGCTACGCTGTACCGCTTTGTAAGTGGTATTTCCGGTATTGAGGTCAGGAAAAACAAACACGTTTGCCTTACCAGCAACAGGGCTATTTGGTGCCTTGCTCTTGCCCACACTTTCGATAGCCGCTGCATCGTATTGAAGTGGACCATCAATAAGTAAATCAGGGCGAAGGCTTTGCGCAATTTTGGTCGCTTCTCTCACCTTTTCTACATCGCTTCCTGCACCTGACGAACCAGTGCTGTAGCTAATCATCGCAACCCGCGGTTCAATACCAAACATTTGTGCAGATTCCGCAGATTGAATAGCAATATCAGCGAGCTGTTGAGCGTTGGGATCTGGGTTAATTGCACAGTCGCCGTAAACCAAAACTTGGTCAGGCAACAGCATAAAAAATACTGACGACACCAAAGACGCGTTTTCAGCGGTCTTTATTAACTGGAGCGCTGGGCGAATAGTGTTCGCAGTTGTATTTACTGCACCTGACACTAATCCATCCACGTCATCTTGCTGAAGCATCATCGTGCCCAGAGTTACATTATCTTCTAACAACTCTTGGGCAACCACTTCCGTCACACCTTTATGGCCGCGTAGCGCCACTAAGCTCTCAACATAGTCTTTTTTAATGGCCGACGGCGAGAGAATCTCAACGCCTTCGCTCACTACAACACCTTGCTGTTCTGCTACCCGCCTAATCTCAGTTTCATCGCCTAGCAATACAGGACGAGCAAGACCCCGCTTGGCACAAATAGAGGCCGCCACCACGGTTCTTGGCTCGTTTCCTTCAGGAAGCACAATGCGTTTATTTACCTGCCTTGCACGGTTTGTTAGGTAAAAACGAAACGCTGATGGAGAGAGTTTTTTCTGGCGCGACACTTTTTGGGTAAGTGAATTTACCCAACTTGCGTCTAAACTTTCCGCCGTGTGAACCATCACCTTTTCAATGCGTTTACTGTCATCTACAGGTACTTCCTGATTAAAAGCGTGAAGTGCTTGTGCTGTTTGCCACGTATTGGAATTTACCAGCATAACCGGTAAGCCCGTTTCCATGGCTTGGCTACACAACGCCATAATGTTTTCATCCGGCTGATAGCCGCCGGTAAGCAAGAGCGCGCCTAGCTTTGTGCCGTTTAATGCAGCTAAACAGCACGAAACAAAAACATCGCCGCGATCACCCGACATTACAAGTAGCGCCCCCGGCTTTAAGGTGTGCGTCATGTTGTGAATTTCTCGCGCGCAAAACGTGACACTACTTAAACGCCGCTCAGCCAGCTCGCCTTCGTTTAACAAGCTAGCGTTAAGATGCTTCGCTACGTCAGTGGCGCGAGGAGATACTAAATCAGCGCTCCAGTCAATTGTGCCAAGTAGACTCAAGCCCTTTTTGAAAATAGGCAAATCACGTAACGCTTGGGTTCGCTCTTCGTCGTGCTCAGGGGCTTCGATTGCGCCAATATCAGCGCGTAAGCGACCATGTTCATCAAAAGGCGCGTTAACTTTGTTAAAGATACAGCCCACTACTTTTTGACTTTTGTGACCGCCATAGGTGTCTACAACGATTTCGAGGCGATGATTGATATCCGTGGTCGACTCATTTCCCGGCACAGCCACGAAAACGATGTCGGCATCAAGTGCCCGACTAATTTCTAAATTCAGGCGCTCTGCGTAAGGATGATGGCGAGTTGTCACCAATCCTTCAATAACAGTAACAGCCTCTTGAACACTGCTTTCTTCAAACCGCTCGATGATCTCCTCTAAGAGCTCATCGGTGCTGTCGTTACTGATCATTCGCTCTACGTATTCAAGCTCGAAAGGCGTGATGGGCGACACACTGGCATGGTGCGCAATAATTGCTGTAGAGCGCTCTTCGCCGTTATCGCCTTTGCGTGGCTGTGCAACGGGCTTAAAGAAATTGAGCTTTATGCCTTGTTCCTCGATAGCACGAACAAGGCCCATGCTGACCGTAGTTAGGCCCACACTGGTGCCTACGGGGATCAACATAATTCTGCGAGACATAGTTACTCCTGCTTTTGCTAACGCGTTGGCGTTGCTTATATAATTTACGCGAAGGTTGCAGCTTCTGCGGCTATCACCCATTCTTCATTTGTAGGCACAACATAAACTGCCGTAGACGCGGTATCAGCGGTAATCTTTCCACCTTGACCAAATCGCGCGTCGGCATTTCTTTGCTCATCTAAGCTAATTCCAAAGTGGGCGAAATACCCCATAGTTGTCTCACGAATAAGCGATGAGTTCTCCCCTATTCCGCCTGTAAATACAATAGCGTCTAACGTGGGCACGGCTACCATATAACCCGCGATGTATTTAGCTAAGCGATAGCAAAAAATTTCAATGGCCAATAATGCACCTTCGTGACCTTCAAGCGCCGCATCTTCAAGGGTTCGACAGTCGTTACTCAGCTCTGAGATACCAAGTAATCCAGACTGTTTGTTCAGTAAATCACTTATCTCATCTACGGTTTTGCCAAGCTTCTTCTGCAGCGTTCCCGGTAGACTCGGATCTAAGTCGCCACAGCGAGTGCCCATAACTAAGCCTTCAAGAGGAATAAAGCCAAGGCTTGTGTCTACCGCCACACCTTTTTCTATAGCCGACACACTGCAGCCATTGCCTAGGTGGGCACTGATAATGCTGGTATCTGAAACCGGCTTCTCAAGAATTTTTGCCATGCTATCAAGTATGAACTTGTGACTGGTTCCATGGAATCCGTAGCGTCTTATGCCGTGCTCGCGATAAAGCGACATGGGTAAAGCATAAATAAAGGCTTTTTGGGGTAAGGTTTGAAAGAAAGAAGTATCAAATACGACTACGTGAGGCAGGTCAGGGTAAGCCTCTTGCGCCGTGACGATCCCCTTTAGGTTCGCCATATTATGAAGCGGAGCCATGCTTGCATAATCTTCAATTGCTTTTAGTACGCTATCATCGACAAGTGCAGCCTGCTTAAACTTTTCACCACCATGAACAACACGATGCCCTATTGCGATAGGCTTAACGCCCGTACTAGCGATAACTTCTGAAATTGCGCTTAACGCTTCGGTATGGCCAGCTTTTTCAGGTAGTGCGCGTTTTTCTTTTTTGCCGTTTAACTTGTAAGACAAACTAGCATCACTATTACCTAGTGCTTCAGCAATACCAGACAGTCCAGCCTCTCCAGTGTCAGCGTCAATTATCGCGAACTTTACGGACGAACTGCCGCAATTTAAAACTATAACTTCTTTCTTCATTTTTTAAATTTACAAATAAAAGTGGTAAGACATTTTGCTTAACCAAATTGTAGCATTTATAAACAACCGGATTGGTTAAACAATTGCTAAATATTTTATAAAAAACATCGCATACACTTATTGTATGTGAGGTTTTTTCTCAATATTTATTGAAAAGCATGCGATTCATTTCATGCCGTAAAAAAAGAAACAAATAAAACCAATAAATACATACACTTAAAATTAAATCCAAGTTTTTTGGAAAAAATATGCATTTTCTTTCTTGAAAAGTATTTGGACCATTCCTATATCTGATTTGTCGGCGCTGAAAGGTCAGGTCGACAAAACCGCCGCCGCAGAGTCGGGGCATTTAAACTTTTAACATATTGCTTAATTTTGAGGATATGACTATGCGTACTATCGATCTATCTCCACTTTACCGTTCATTCATTGGTTCTGATCACCTAGCGTCATTAATTGATGCAGCATCTCGTGCTGAGAAGCAAAGTACCTACCCGCCGTATAACATAGAGTTACTTGGCGATGACAAGTATCGTGTAACCATGGCCATTGCCGGCTTTAGTAAAGACGACGTTTCTATTCAGGTTGAAGAAAACACGTTGACGATTACGGGCACGAAGAAAACGGAAGCGGACGATAAAGAAAGCAAAGAGCGTAAGTTCTTACACAAGGGCATTTCAGAGCGTAACTTTGAGCGTAAATTCCAACTTGGCGACCATGTAAAAGTGCTAGCTGCAGATATGGAAAACGGTCTGCTACACATCGATATGGAGCGAGTCATTCCTGAAGCCAAGAAACCTCGTCAAATAGAGATTGGTTCTCGTTTAATTGAAAATTAATAGTTAGTTTCTTGGTTTGTTTCCCAACTTTTAGCGGCGCCTTTGGGCGCCGTTTTTTTTGGCTTAAAAAATCGCTTTTCGTTGGCACTTACCCATTACTCACGCGTTGTCGATTTCAATGGCGTAATCAGCTTTACCCGATTCACCAGACTTAAAGTTACCTCGAAGGTTTTTTCCCGTCAGTTCACCTGTAGCAGACCCTTCAATTGATATAAATTCGCTGCTTGCAACTCCATTCTCAAACTTACCGGCATGCTGAAAAGTAACCGTGCCGCGCATACCGTTTACTACGCCAACGAAGGTTTCAAACCCGGTAAATTTGGCAGACATCTGAGATTGATAAGACATCAAAAACTCGACATTAGATTCGCCACTCATTTCACCAGAATACACCTGCTTAATACTAGCGTGAGATACCTTAATTCCCTCTGATCTTTCACTAAGTGTGTCTTCGTCCCATTGAGTAATGGAAAAGCTTCCTTTGAACGCCATAAATATCTCTTTATAAATGGTTTTTAGTTATAAACTGTAAACCCTAGCTTCTCAGAAAGAAAAAAACAGTCAGCAAATTGTAACAGGGTGTTTAGATAATCCCCTTAAGCATGGCTAACCCCACTGCGTTACAGGTGCTTGCGTCCTTGATTTCTCCACGTTTTATTTTCTCCTTTAACTCATTTAAGGGGAGTGAAACAACGCGCAAGTCTTCTTCCTCAACATCGAGTTTTTGTGCGCCTTGGGTGAGGCCTTTAGCTACATAAATGTGATAACCCTGATTACAAAAACCGTATGCTAAATATTGAAAACCCACATATTCCATTGAATCTGCAGTTAAGCCAGTCTCTTCTTTAAGTTCACCTTTCGCCAATTCAACAGGGTCGACATCAGGGTTACTTTCCCATGCACCTTGAGGCAACTCAAGCTGGCGCTCTTTTATGGTATAGCGATATTGCTCAACCATGTAAACCGTATCGCCTTCTATCGGCAAAATAATAGCGAAGTCAGGCTTTTCCACCACGCCGTAAATGCCTTCGTTTCCACTGCTGCGTTGTATTTTGTCTTCTCTTACGCGAAGCCATTTGTTTTCGTACACAACTTTTGTATCTAGTGTTTTAATATCAGCCATGCCTCACTCCTCACTCACTGTCTTTTTCGTTTCGAAGAAAACCTGCACTTTCTTCCGTCTCTTTAAGTGTTAGGCGATCGTCAGGGTTTTTATTAAACGCTCGGGTTTGTTGATTAACTTGATGAATGGTACTTGCATTGGCTAAGTCTGATTCATTAGTGATTGAAGCGATGGTCTCTCTACAGCGTAAGAATGCTTTAATTTCGTCGACGATTTCCTTCAATTCTCCGTCGTTTTTGTTCATCCCCATTACAAAGCGCGGGGCTTCCAGATTGTTCATACCGCTAGTGGCGAATATAGAAGTGTTAATTCGGCTAGTAATGATCCACGGTGTGATACTGCTTCTAACTACGACATTTTCAGACCGTGTAGAATCGTGAATTGCCATACCTGTTGAAACTCTAGACTCGGTATACGTGCCTTCGGTTTTCATGTACATCAGCAAAGAGTTAAAGTTCAGCTCGCCCCAAAACATGTGAGACGCGTTATTTAAAATACTTCCTGCCGCTCTGAAAGTAAGCCAAGCGAATATCAGCATGAGCAAATTATTGACCATAGAAAAAGCATTATTCAACAGTGCGCTGTTATCTACACCGATATTGATAACCAGATGTAGTAGCTCAGCAAGCTGTACGCCAGATGAGTAAAACAATACCGCGGCAACAACGACGGCAACTTGCGCAATAGCGCTCAACGCTACCTTAGCCCCTTTGGGTAATGCTAACCCCTCACTGAGGGTTGGCTGAGTTTCTATCAGTAATTCCCCTTCGAAACTACCCTTCCCTTCAGCCTGCTCTTTAAGCTTAGGAACAAAATCGGCGTATATTCTGTTTGGGACTTCCTTGTAACGACGGTTGGCCAGCACGATGTTTTCTATATTGATAAAAATCTCATTGGGATGAACAGACTCTTGCATGTTTGCTCGAAATTCGCTGACTTCAGTTTGTGGTGTCACTAAATCCATGCGCTTTTTAAGTAATGGAAATACAAGACCTATCACCACGCCGATACTGATGAAAAGGTATACAAAGTTCAGCCAAGCGCTAAAAAAAGCGTGTTCTTCAGACCAGGTTTTAAGTTCATTGATATTACTTCCCACCACACCATCGAGAAACACACCCGCACCAAGAGGAACGACAAGTGCTAATCCAATGATTACACCAATTGACAACCCTCCCGCTTTAGCAAGTTGCGAGTTTCCTTCGTTATGGATGCCCTTTGCCGTAGAGGTCCAGTTGGCAACAAAATAGATAAGCAATACCAAAGAAAGAACAGGCATAACGACAATTTTTGCTACTTCACCTGCAAAGCCATTACTTACTAAAAAATAGACGATGGCGTAGGTAACTAAGCCCACGATAAGTGTCGCCCCCATGGCTAAAATTTCTTGGGCAAGATGGCGTAGCGGGTAAGGTAAGAAAACAAGCTTAGGAAAAACGCTGTGAACTAGCCGAGCGAGCCAGCCTTTTGGCTCCTCAAAGGTAGTATTTCGTCTTCCCATAAGCATAGAGTGCAGTGACTCTTTTGAGTAAAGCAGGGATTTTTGCTCTGCCTGAGCAGCATCTTGTTCAGATTTTGAGAAGTTGTAGGCCAGTGAAGTGGGAACCGTTCTACCTACAAAAAAGCGCATAAGTTGAAGGATACCAACCGCCGTATGGCGTATTCCCGATACTACTAAAACAAAACCAACCGCTAGCAAGGTATAGCCTTTCACCTTGTTGGCTTCAAATATCGCCGGTACGGTGAAAACAACGTAAACCGCTAACAATAGCGTTAAGACACCCCCCAGTGTTCTAAGCGCTCCTTCTGTCTTAAATGGGTTCTTTATCCCTAGCGTCTGAGAACCAAAATCATAAGCCATGATGTATCCTTTCGAAAACAAAAGGAAAAATCATACTTAGAGTAAGATGATTGAGCAATGATTACTTACTTGAATCTCTCTGCACCGTATCGAAAAGGCTTAGCAACTGATAAAAGATATCAATAAATGAGCTAGTGTATGAGAAAAGCAGAGAATAATTAAAAAGTATGGGAGTGGAGATAGCCAGCAGAAGGACTCTGCTGGCTTGCGTAGTTAGATATATTCTACTTCGATGATTTCAACTTCAACTGCGCCGGCTGGCGTTTGAATCGTTACCATGTCATCAAGCTCTTTACCTATTAGACCACGAGCGATAGGTGAATTAACCGAAATCAAGTTGTTCTTAATATCAGCTTCGTCATCACCAACAATACGGTAGGTGGTTTCTTCATCGGTATCGACGTTTAGAATGGTTACGGTAGTACCGAAAATAACCTTACCCGTATTTTCCATTTTGGTAACGTCGATAATCTGTGCATTTGATAGCTTGCCTTCAATATCTTGAATGCGGCCTTCACAGAAGCTTTGCTGCTCACGGGCCGCGTGATACTCAGCATTTTCTTTTAAGTCACCATGTTCACGTGCTTCGGCAATAGACTCGATAATACGTGGGCGTGTTTTGGTTTTTAGCTCATTTAATTCGTCACGCAGCATTTGAGCGCCGCGCGCTGTCATTGGATACTGACTCATGAATACCGTCTCACTTAGCTAGTAATTTAAACAGAAAAGTGCGCCGCGAAGGCGCACTTTTTATTCGTTCACACAAATGTAATATTGCTAGGATACCTCGTATCCTAGCGTATGTCATTAGTGTTTGAGTCTAGCGTGTAGTTCTTGAACTGACGCCACTTTATTGCGGTCATCAGCAGACTTAGCACGGATAGTTGCGAACGCTGCGTTCATTGTCGTGGTGTAGGTTACCTTGTTTAGCAAGGCTTCACGACGAATGTACACTGAGTCGGTGATGGCTTGACGACCTTCTGTTGTATTAATCAAATACGCGTATTCGCCATTTTTGATTGCATCAACAATATTAGGGCGGCCTTCAGACATCTTATTAACCACAGTACTCATGATGCCTGCATCATAAAGCTCGGTAGCCGTACCGCGGGTAGCTTCAATGCTGAAGCCCGCTTCGACTAACGCTTTTGCCAGTGCGATCATACGAGGCTTGTCGTTATCACGTACTGAAATTAACGCTTTACCTTGCTTAGGTAGTGGCGCACCCGCACCTAAGTTAGCTTTAGCATAGGCTTCTTCGAAGGTATCGCCAACGCCCATTACTTCACCCGTTGAGCGCATCTCTGGGCCTAGCAGTGGGTCAACACCTTGGAACTTAGCAAATGGAAGCACCACTTCTTTCACAGAGTAGAAAGGTGGAATCACTTCTTCTGTTACGCCCTGCTCGGCTAGGCTCACGCCAGCCATTACACGTGCTGCAACTTTAGCAAGAGGTACACCCGTTGCCTTAGAAACGAATGGAACGGTACGTGCTGCACGAGGGTTAACCTCGATTAGGTATACTTCACCATCTTTAATCGCAAATTGTGTGTTCATCAGACCGACTACGCCAAGTTCAAGCGCCATGGCTTTAACTTGTTCGCGCATGACATCTTGAATCTCTTTTGAAAGCGAGTGTGGAGGTAATGAACACGCAGAGTCACCAGAGTGAACACCCGCTTGTTCAATGTGTTCCATGATGCCGCCAATCACTACGTCTTTACCGTCGCAAATAGCGTCGATATCAACTTCAATAGCATCATCCAAGAAACGGTCTAGCAATACTGGCGCGTCGTTGGACACTTTAACCGCTTCATTAAGGTAACGCTTAAGATCTTTGAGGTCATACACGATTTCCATCGCACGACCACCTAGCACGTAGCTTGGACGAACCACTAGCGGGAAGCCAATCTCTTCAGCCATAGTTAGCGCTTGCTCAACGTTAGTTACCGTGGCATTCGCAGGCTGCTTGAGGTTAAGCTTGTTCACCATTTGCTGGAAGCGCTCACGGTCTTCGGCACGGTCAATCGCTTCTGGTGAGGTACCGATAACCGGTACACCCGCCGCCTCTAGTGCACGCGCAAGTTTAAGTGGCGTTTGACCACCATATTGCACGATAACGCCTTTCGGCTGCTCTTTAGCAACGATTTCAAGTACATCTTCCAGCGTTACTGGCTCGAAGTACAGACGGTCTGATGTGTCGTAGTCGGTAGATACTGTCTCAGGGTTACAGTTAACCATAATGGTCTCGTAACCGTCTTCACGCATTGAAAGCGCCGCGTGAACACAGCAGTAGTCGAACTCAATACCTTGACCAATTCGGTTTGGACCGCCGCCCAAAACCATGATCTTGTCTTCGTCAGTTGGCGCTGCTTCACACTCTTCGTCATACGTTGAGTACATGTAAGCTGTACTGGTAGAGAATTCTGCTGCACAAGTATCTACACGCTTGTAGACAGGAGAAATACCAAAGTCACGACGGGTTTCACGAATATCGCTTTCTGCCACTTTGGTTAGCTCAGCAAGACGCGCATCAGAGAAGCCTTTACGCTTAAGTGCGCGCATAAAGTCAGCATCAATACCTGGTAAACCAAGCTCTGCTACTTTAGCTTCAAGAAGAATAAGATCTTCAAGCTGTACAAGGTACCAGCGGTCGATATTGGTAAGGTTAAATACCTCTTCAACCGTCATGCCCATACGGAATGCATCACCGATGTACCAAATGCGCTCTGCACCAGGCTGACGAAGTTCAAAAACCACTTTATTGCGTGATTCAGGGTCTTCAAGGTCAACCATTGGGTTAAGGCCTGTCGCACCTACTTCAAGACCGCGAAGGGCTTTTTGCAGTGATTCTTGCTGGTTACGGCCAATGGCCATCACTTCACCTACCGACTTCATTTGAGTAGTCAGTCGGTCGTTAGCACCGGCAAACTTCTCAAAGTTAAAGCGTGGGATCTTAGTCACTACGTAGTCGATAGACGGCTCGAAAGATGCTGGCGTTAGGCCACCTGTAATGTCGTTTGCTAATTCATCTAGCGTATAACCTACCGCAAGTTTCGCTGCTACTTTCGCAATTGGGAAACCTGTTGCTTTCGAAGCAAGCGCTGATGAACGCGATACGCGAGGATTCATTTCGATGATTACTACACGACCAGTTTTCGGATCTACACCGAACTGTACGTTTGAACCACCGGTTTCAACACCAATCTCGCGCAGTACAGCCATCGCTGCATTACGCATTAGCTGGAATTCTTTGTCAGTCAGGGTTTGTGCTGGAGCAACTGTGATTGAGTCGCCGGTATGCACGCCCATAGGGTCGAAGTTTTCGATAGTACATACAATAATGCAGTTATCTGCTTTATCGCGTACTACTTCCATTTCGTACTCTTTCCAACCTAGCAACGATTCATCGATAAGAAGCTCGTTGGTAGGAGAAAGGTCTAAGCCACGGTGACAAATTTCATTAAATTCATCAATGTTGTACGCGATACCGCCGCCGGTTCCACCCATGGTGAAAGACGGACGAATGATACAAGGGAAGCCGATGCGGCTTAGTACATCGTGCGCTTCATCCATGCTGTGCGCGATTTCCGCACGTGGACATTCAAGGCCGATGTTTTTCATTGCTTTGTCAAAGCGCTCGCGGTTTTCTGCTTTGTCGATTGCATCTGCCGTTGCACCGATGAGCTCACAACCGAACTCTTCAAGTACGCCGTGCTTGTCTAGCTCTAGCGCACAGTTAAGCGCAGTTTGTCCACCCATTGTAGGTAAGATGGCATCTGGACGTTCTTTTTCAATGATCTTGCGAACTACTTCCCAGTGAATAGGCTCGATATAAGTCGCATCTGCCATTTCTGGGTCGGTCATAATGGTTGCTGGGTTAGAGTTAACCAAAATAACACGGTAGCCTTCTTCTCGAAGGGCTTTACACGCTTGCGCGCCTGAATAATCGAATTCACAAGCCTGGCCGATAACAATAGGGCCAGCACCAATGATAAGAATACTTTGTATGTCGGTACGTTTTGGCATAGCGGGCTAATTCCTACTGCTTGTGTTGTTCAATAAGTTCGATGAAGTGGTCGAATAACGGTGCCGCTTCATGAGGACCTGGGCTGGCTTCAGGGTGACCCTGGAAGCTGAACGCAGGCTTGTCGGTGCGGTGAATACCCTGCAGCGACTTGTCGAACAACGAAATGTGAGTTACTTCTAGGTTATCTGGCAAGCTAGACTCATCAACTGCAAAACCGTGGTTTTGGCTAGTGATCATAACTACATTGCGCTTAAGGTCTTTAACCGGGTGGTTTGCACCGTGGTGACCAAACTTCATCTTCACTGTCTTCGCACCACTTGCGATAGCAAGTAGCTGGTGACCAAGACAAATACCGAATACAGGCGTACCGGTTTCGACGATAGTTTTGATTGCGGTTACTGCGTAGTCACATGGCTCTGGGTCGCCTGGGCCATTTGACAAAAATACACCATCAGGATTCATGGCTAGTACGTCTTCAGCAGGCGTTTGCGCTGGTACTAACGTAACTTTACAACCGCGGTCAGCTAGCATGCGAAGAATATTATTTTTAACACCGTAGTCAAAAGCAACAACGTGATATTTGAACTCGCTTGGTGTTACATAACCTTTACCAAGTTCCCAACTGCCCTCTGTCCATGTTTTTGGCTCAGTAATACTTACTACCTTTGCCAAATCCATGCCTTTAAGGCCAGGGAAAGCTTTTGCTTGCGCTAGTGCGCTAGACTCGTCTAATTCATCAGAGCAAATAATGCAGCCGTTTTGTGCACCTTTGTCTCGCAAGATACGCGTCAAGCGACGTGTATCAATGTCGGCAATACCCACAACGCCTTTCGCTTTAAGGTATTCAGACAAAGTTTGCTGTTGACGAAAGTTACTAGCAACAAGAGGTAGGTCACGGATGATTAGACCTTTCGACCAGATTTTATCTGCTTCGACGTCTTCTTCGTTAGTGCCGGTGTTGCCAATGTGTGGATAAGTAAGGGTGATGAGTTGTTCAGCGTAGGATGGGTCGGTGAGAATTTCTTGATAGCCGGTCATGGAAGTATTAAAAACGACTTCCCCAACGGCGGAGCCTGTAGCGCCTATCGCCGTACCTTTAAAAACAGAACCATCCTCTAACACCAAAAGGGCAGAATTAGCCAAGTCAACCTCCAGATTAAGGATAACTATGTGTTTGTGCAGTTTTCTGCACAAACCCCACAAAAAACGGGAGTTATTGATAACAATACATCCCGTTTTACGATCTTTGCAGCTAATAAAACCGCACTCTTCAGCCATTTTGGCGGCCTCAGAATACGAAATTCTGGCAAATTCCGGCGAGTATACATCACTGACCGAAAATGGCAAATTTATTTGTAATAATTTACTAAAATACCGCTTATACCACCATTTTTGCGCAGAACCACCGAAAGTACGGCTTATTGCTCATTTAAAGTGCAACTCTAGTTTAACACTTTGATAACGCCCTCAAGCTCGCCTGCTAATTTAGCTACAGCATGCTGGCATAAAAACGCCTATAGCTTTAAATCCAGTACATCAACCATGGAGTATAGACCAGGTTCTTTTCCATACAACCACTTCGCTGCATGCACTGCGCCTTTCGCAAAAGTAAGTCGACTTGATGCCTTGTGCGTAATCTCCAGGCGCTCACCAATATCTGCAAATAAGGCTGTGTGTTCACCGACGATGTCTCCGGCTCGAATTGTTGCGAAGCCAATAGTACCTTGGTCGCGTTCAGGCTCTTTTCCTTCTCTGCCGTATACAGCGCAGGTTTTTAAATCACGGCCCAATTCGTCAGCAATGGCTTCACCAATGGCCATGGCTGTACCAGAAGGCGCGTCTTGTTTAAATCTGTGATGTGCTTCTGTTATTTCGATGTCAGCCGTTTCACCCAGCACACTTGCAGCTTGTCGAACTAGGGAAAGCATTAAATTTACGCCCACACTGTAATTAGCCGCAAATACGATAGGTATATGCTTTGCTGCTTCGTCGAGTGCCGCTAACTGTGAATCGTTTAATCCAGTAGTTCCAATAACAACAGGCATTTTATTTTTAACGCACCACGTAAGATTACTTTCAATAACCGAAGGCAGGGTGAAATCGATCATTACATCTGCATCATTACCACTTAAATCTGATAGCGCAGTACAATCAACGTCTTTTTTGCCAATGCCCGCAAGTTCGCCCACATTTAGTCCAACCCAAGGTGAATCATCGCGTACCGTTGCCACGCTAAGTTGTGCATCGTCACTTAAATCTAGCGCTTCAACTAAAACCCGTCCCATACGCCCGTTGGCGCCAAATAATCCTACTTTCATTTTTTCGTTTTACACTTTTATAAACCTTCAACTGTGAGGCATTTTGCCAAATGCCGTCACTATTGCAATGTGAGATTCATATTAAATAGGCATAACAAGGAATCGGTAAGATTTAACTACTACCAATCTGCATAGTTCTTTGCCAAAACTTCAAGCTCGGATGTAAAAAAATTCAGTAAACGATGCTTAGGACATGTTGAGCTTTACTGCGCATTTTTGATGCAAAGATCAACATGTCCTAATTGCAACACTAAGACAAACAGAGGTTTTCTGCCGTTGGGCCTACTTGTTTTATAGAGTAAGTTAAGCGACGCTATGGCAATTAACAGATGACCGAGTACTTATGCGTCACCGCTGAACGGCAAGTGTGGATAAGTCAGAATACAACCCAACTAAATTTACTATGCAAAAAACTCTTATATGGGATATTCCCACCCGGCTTTTTCACTGGCTTATTGTAGCGAGCCTTTTAGCGCAATATGCAACAGTTGAATGGCTTGAAAACAAAGTGCAATGGCACTTTTACATTGGGTACTTCACCTTATTCCTTATCGTTTTCCGCATAATCTGGGGATTTGTTGGTACGCAACACGCCAAGTTCAGTAGCTTTATTACTGGTCCCAGAAAGGTTTTCAATTATATAAAAACCTTATTTAATAGGCAGTCCGAACCCGCTATTGGCCACAACCCTTTAGGCGGATGGTTTGTGGTCGTTATGCTAGTGTTGCTTGCCATACAAGCGGTATCGGGATTGTTCATGACCGATGATATTTTCTTAGACGGTCCCTATCGCCAGTTAGCCGGAGAAGAAACACTAGCGCTAATGAACACTCTGCATCACCTTGCCTTTGATGTGTTACTTTACGTTATCGCACTTCATATAGGCGCGGTAATATTTTACAGCGTGTATAAGAAGCAAAAATTGGTTCCTGCCATGGTGCATGGCAATAAGGAGTCAGCAACAGCTGGTATTACTGACTCGCGAATTCTACGTGCTTTTGTTGTGGCGCTCATCGCCGCAGCAGCTGTATATGTGGCTATTGAAGTATACCCGCCAGCTCCACAGGCAGATGAATATTACTACTAGCTAAACAGCCGTGGGCTTGTTGACCAAGCCCTTCTCTCGCATGAGCGTCTCAATCTCACTTACGCTTGACGGATCATCGATGGTTGAGGGTACGGCAACAGATTCATTGGCTGCAATTTGACGCAGCAGTTTGCGGAGTATTTTACCTGACCGGGTTTTGGGTAAACGATTGACGACGATGGCTCGCTTAAAGCACGCCACTGGCCCGATTTTATCTCGAACCCGTTGAACCAAATCTTGCTCAAGTGCCTGTTCATCAACGGTAACGCCGTCTTTTAGCAGTACCAATCCAACTGGCAATTGCCCTTTCAGTGCATCATGGATGCCTATTACACTACATTCAGCAATGGCAGGATGTCCTGCAAGCACTTCTTCCATTTCACCGGTAGATAACCGGTGCCCGGCAACGTTTATGACATCGTCGGTGCGACCCATTATAAATACGTAGCCATCTTCATCTACGTACCCGTTATCTCCGGTACTGTAATACCCTTCAAATTCTCGTAAATAGCCATCAACAAACCGTTGATGGTCTTGCCAAATCGTTGTCAAACAACCTGGGGGAAGCGGTAACTTGATAGCAATAGCGCCTTTTTCACCGGTTATTTGCTGTTCATCAGTTCCTTGCAATACCTTTACGTTAAACCCAGGTGTAGGCACGCTTGATGAACCGGGTTTCGTAGCCATTGGCTCAAGCCCCATCGGGTTTGAACAAATTGGCCAGCCAGTTTCGGTTTGCCACCAATGGTCGATAACAGGAACACCTACTTTCTCGCTCGCCCAGAAGTATGTTGGCGGATCTAGACGTTCACCCGCCATAAATAAGGTACGCAAGCTCGACGTATTGTATTTAGATAAAAACTCAGCATCAGGGTCCGCTTTTCGTATCGCTCTAAATGCTGTTGGAGCTGCAAAAAGCACATTCACTTTGTGAGACTCTATCATACACCAAAATGCACCGGCATCAGGAGTGCCAATGGGCTTTCCTTCGTACAGTACCGTCGTTGCGCCTTTTATGAGCGGGCCATAGACAATATATGAATGACCGACCACCCAACCAACATCCGATGCAGCCCAGAAAATATCGTCCTCACTAATACCGTAAATCGCGCCCATTGAATAATGAAGAGCAACCGCGTGCCCGCCATTATCTCGAACGACCCCCTTGGGTTTACCGGTTGTACCTGAAGTATAAAGAACATAAAGCGGGTCAGTTGCATCGACGGCAACAGGAGAAGCTGGCACGCTAGCTTCAACCAGAGAGAGCCAATCGTGGTCAGTTGCTTCATTTAACTCAGCAATTAACTGAGCGCGTTGATACAACACGCATGCCTGTGGTTTGTGCTCTGCTAATGATATTGCTTCATCAACAAGAGGTTTGTACGGTAGAACTTTATTGCCTTCAATGCCACATGACGCAGTAACAATAACTACCGGTTTTGCGTCATCTATTCGTACTGCAAGCTCATTTGCGGCAAAGCCACCAAACACCACAGAGTGCACAGCTCCCAACCGGGCGCAAGCAAGCATCGCGATCACTGCTTGCGGGATCATGGGCATGTAGATAATCACGCGGTCGCCTTTCGTCACACCCAAGCGAGATAAGCCGCCTGCGAACTCGGCAACACGGTTTAATAGCTCTTTGTAAGTAAAGTGCTGAGTGGTTTGTGTAACAGGTGAGTCATAAATAAGCGCAGTTTTATCGCCACGACCATTTTTTACGTGATGATCAAGCGCTAAATAGCTGGTGTTAAGCTGCCCTCCCCTAAACCAGTCGAAGTAACCATTATCTGTAGGTTGGCATCCTTTTTGAGGAGGTTGAAACCACGCTAGCTTTTGTGCTTGTTCTAACCAAAACTCATCGGGGTGCTGGGTCGAGGCAATATATTCATCTTTATAAGTCATAACCATGTCCTGAGTAGGGTTTATCTTCACCCTACGATAGTTACATGACATCTACTAATAAGACTTCAGGCGTAGATCGACTAACAAATTGATTTACATAAATTTAAACTTTGTACATCCATTTGATAACAAGCGGTATCGAAGCGGTTGTTTCAACGCATACTTGAATAAGCCCTCGACTGCGTAGGGTTAACTACCTTCTTTATATTGCTTCTCACTAATTTTACTTTTCCAATCACCTACACTCATGGGTTTATCTAAGTAATATCCCTGAAATGCTCCGCAACCACATGCCTTAGCTTGATCTAATTGACCCGTTGTCTCTATTCCCTCAGCTACGGTATTTATGTGTAACGCTTTGGCCATGTTGCAAATACTTGTAACTAATAATGTTTTTTGCTGCGAGCCTTCCATCGCTTCGACAAATACCCTGTCTACTTTCAGTTCGGTAATTGGCAAATCTTGAAGATAATTTAAATTTGAGTCACCAAGACCAAAATCGTCGATAGACAAACTAAACCCTTGTTCCGCTAATTCTCTGACGCGACGTTGAATAACGCTCACCCCTCTTATCAATGCACCTTCAGTGAGCTCTAGAGTTAAATTTTTGTGTGACACTCGCCACTTATTTACTATTGCGACAAACTTACTCACAAAATCAGCTCGCGCTAAGTGCTTTGCACTGATATTAACAGACAACTTAGTGTTAATTTTATTTGACTGGCATTCACTAAGTAACCCGCAGGCTTCGTTACACACCCACAGCCCGAGTTCAGCAATAAAATCATTCTCTTCGGCAATAGGAATGAATTCAGAAGGGCTTACTGTACCCATATGAGGATGCTTCCACCTTAACAACACCTCTGAGCTTATAACGTTCTTCGTTGCATCGTATTGAGGTTGTAGCTCAATATATAACTCGTTGTTAGAAATAGCCCTGCTCAGAGAGTGTTTAATGTAATTGTACCGCTCGATATCAATTGCATTAACATGAAAATACTCGTGCTCCGACTTAAAAGTAGAAGTATTTTTTACCTCTCTTAAAGGTTTTCTCGACAATAGTTCTTTTATCTTTTTAAACGAAAAATGCTTCGTTGGAACCGTGCAACTTATGGTTTGCGTTTCAATATTTAAGAGGCTGTTGTGCAGGGTTATTGGCGCTAGCACGTGATCGTGGATAAGAATAGCGCAATCGTGTGCAGCATTTAGAGACTGTGCTTCTTCACTAAAATATTGATGAAGATGAATATAAAAAGCGCCTCTCTCACATTTGAATATACTGGCTGAATTGCGCTTGTTAATTTCGAATATGCGAATGAAGCGACTAGCCAAAATTCTCAGAATATAGTCTATCGTTGGCTCTCCAAACGCATTTTCGTATTCTTTTATGTTACAGATAGCAACGCGCATAAACGTGGCAAATGGTTTAGATGACTTGTCGTCATGAGCTTTATCGCCAAGGTATCGCTCAAATTGGTGTAAGTTCGGAAGACCTGTCACCGTATCGATTAAAGCGAGTTGTTTGTAATGCTCAATTTCGTGGTTTTGATTAGTGATATCGCGCACTGAGGCGATAATTAATTGTTGATTATGTACAGAGCATTTCGACAAATTAACTTCACAGGCAATACGTTTACCATTTTTATGGCGAAGACATTCGTTTACCGAGCCATTTTCGCTACACCATGCTAAACCCGCTGGTATGTTTATGAAACAAGAAGGCGCATCGGTATTTTGCACCTTGGTTGATATTAATTTTATATCTTGCCCAATCAGCTCTTCGGGCTCAAAGCCTAATACAGAATAAACGCGTTCATTTGCAGTTAGAATAGTGCCATGTTCATCTATGCTTAACACCACGCTATCCACATTATTCAATAAACTGGTCAGATAATCTGTGTAGTTATGTTGTGAATCCGATAGACGCTGTATTTCCGTTTCATCCTGCACTGCGCCATAAAGCCGGGTTAATTTAATTCCGCTAGCATTTCCTCGCTGAACCTGTAAGAACACGGTTAGTTTTATACTTTTTCTGCGACCTTGCTTGTCGTGAAATTCAAAGTGCTTTACGAACTCTCTATCTTCTTTAAGCGCTTTAAAAACGCGCTGCTTTAAGTCTCTTCTATCACTCGAGGTAAGCATATCGAGCACTTCATTAATGCCGACGCTTTTTACACGAGGTAAGCCTAATAAGGCTTTCATCACCTCAGTCAGAGAAAGTACGCCTGTGAATCTGTCAATCTCCCACGCGCCCACTTTAGAAATTGAACTCACCTCTTCTAACAAGGCAAGCTGTTCGGATAACTTGTCTGAATAGGGATGACGCGCCAGCTCATATTGGTAACTAAGCTCTACTTTTTGGCGCGTAATATCTATCAATGTATGTTGTAGAGGGCTCAATACACTGTGGCGTACAAAAGTGAGAACAACACCCATTACTTCATTTTGCATATCTCGCACGGTAGCAACTACTACATAGCTATCAGCATAATGTTCGAGTGAAGGGGGAAAGATAAAATCTTTGCAAGGTATTGGAGCGCTCAAAGGTGTAAGCGGGAGCATGAGCAATACATGTGAAGGAAAAACAACACTCTCGGCTTCTAATGATAGGTGGTTTACGTCGCAAGATAATACCGTTGCTCTTCCATTGCTAGGGTTTACCGAGGCAAGTAATATACACAGAGCCTCTGTTTTCGTTCGACTTTCATTGAGCAACACAGAAATGTTTTGCTGTGTTGTGCGCATGGTTGACAACATGCGTTCACTGCGTAAATCCATCTAAGCAAACCTTTTGATATCTCTTCGAATTCAGCACAAACGATAGCAGCACGACAATAAAAGGATGAAAAGTTGTGTCGTGGTTTTAAGCGCATTACAAGTTTTGCTGTTTCAGTTGTCTACGAGCTGTTTTATATTTTTTAAAAGCAGGACCTGCGAAGATTGGGTACCTAAACGCGTACCTTCAGTCGAAGAAAATTATCGCCAAGCCTGAGTGTTTAACATAGCCAAGAATTGTACAAATTTCCAGCAAAAACCCATTGAAACGTTTCGAACCCGTGGAAAGTTCTTATTATTACGAATTAACTATTTGAAATCCGGGATAGTACTTGCGAGCTCTTTTATCTGAATAGGATCTAACACTACTGAGCTTAGCGCGCTAGAAACAGTTTGCCGACATCGCTAAACGGAGATACTAGTTCCGTCCATTTTGGCCCGCTATTCATTGATATATTTTGCGGTACACGCAATCCGGGTATTGAAACGTAGTGTGTGGCGATGCCTGGTGCTTATTACCTACAAAGCTCTGGACGAAAAAGTACACTGCTGTTTGTGGAAGGTTGCGAGTCTGCGCTTCAGCGCCGCTCTCAACCTATCTTCATGATTTAATTATAAAATACTAATTAACACATCGAAGTATTAATCGAGGTTTTGGGTCAGTAAAATGCAATAGGCACATTCTTACTGACCCGATATTAGAGCGCTTTCACGTGTTGAAAAACAAGCTTGGGCTAGTCCTTCTTATAGTCGTCATGGCATGACTTACAGCTTGCACCAATTTTACCGATTGCACCTCTATACGCGCTTTCATCACCCGCTTTAACAGCTGCTTGAAGCCCTTGCGCTGCCGTTTTAAGTGCCATCACTTTCTTTTCTACATCTGAGAAATTTTCCCAAATTTCATCTTTTGCGCCAGTTTCAACCTCAAACTTACGGGTATCAACTGATAAATAATCGCCCATCATGTCAGCAAGTTGTTCTAGACGTACGGCATTTGTTTCCATAACGCTTTCGTCAAATGGTAGAGCACCTTTTGCCATGCCACCTAACGGTCCCATGTTACTGCGTACTAACTGAAAAACGGCCTGGCGATATTGTGTTGCAGCTCCCGCGTGTTTTTCTGACGTTGCTTCTGTCACGTCAGCAGCTAATACCGAGCCTGATAAGATTGCGCCTGCCGTGGCAGCGCTCAGTAGCAATTTACTTGAAAATTTCATGCCTGTTCCCTTGTTAGGTAAATATTATTCATTGGTCTCAAACGGGCTTTTAAGCCTTGTAATCAGCAAGCTAAAAGTCCCGATACTTGGGTTATCGTGACGAATAGTCGGATGATGCGCAAGATTTTTAGCGGTAAAAGTAAGTAAAGAAAAGACTAACTCCCCCTTTCCTTCTTAAAGTGAGCACTTTCTATTACAAATACCAATCTGCATGGATAATTGGCCACTCATAAGAGCGCGTTTAAATGCCTTTCAAAAAGAAAAAAGCCCTCACTGAGGGCTTTCAAATGAAGTATGTACTACTAAGCAATTAGTTCGTTAAATCGTCAAAGAACTTTTTAACGCCGTCAAAGAAGCCTTGCGCTTTCGGGCTGTGCTTACTTGACGCTTTACCCATCGACTCTTCAAGCTCTTGAAGTAGTTCTTTTTGGCGAGATGATAAGTTTACTGGTGTTTCGACCACAACCTTACACATTAAGTCGCCCATGGCACCACTTCGCACTGATTTAACACCTTTACCACGTAGACGGAACATTCGGCCAGTCTGCGTTTCAGGGCTGATTTTCAGTTTTACTTTCCCATCTAGCGTTGGCACTTCTAGCTCGCCGCCAAGGGCTGCCGTAGTGAAGCTTAACGGTACTTCACAGTACAAATTGTTGCCATCGCGCTTAAAGATATCGTGCTCACGTACGTGGACCTGAACGTATAAATCACCTGGAGGTGCACCGTTCTCCCCAGCTTCACCTTCGCCTGATAGACGAATACGATCACCGGTATCTACGCCAGCTGGAATTTTAACGTTAAGGGTCTTAGTCTTTTCTTTACGACCGTGGCCATGACAGCTGTTACAAGGATCTTCAATGATCTTGCCTTTGCCCGAACACGTTGGGCAAGTCTGCTGAACAGCAAAGAAACCTTGGCGCATTTGAACTTGGCCATTGCCGTGACAGGTTGGACAGGTCTTAGGTGAAGAGCCTTTCTTCGCACCAGAACCATCACAGACTTCACACTCGACCAAAGTTGGTACGCGAATATCTACGCTCTTGCCACGAACCGCTTCTTCAAGCGTTAGCTCTAAGTTGTAGCGGAGGTCTGAACCTTGACGTGCGCGAGATTGACGACCTCCTCGGCCACCGCCGAAGATATCACCAAATACATCACCAAAAATATCGCCGAAATCGGCACCACCACCGAAGCCACCGCCACCACGGTTAGGATCTACTCCCGCGTGGCCATATTGGTCGTATGCTGCACGTTTCTGCGAATCTGACAGAATTTCGTAGGCTTCCTGGATTTCTTTAAATTTATCTTCCAGGCCTTTATCGCCTTGCGTACGGTCAGGGTGATATTTCATCGCCAGCTTCTTATACGCCTTTTTAATTTCGCGTTCGCCTGCGCTTTTATCTACCCCGAGTACTTCGTAGTAGTCTCGTTTCGACATATCGTTTACATATCCTACTTTTTGTCGATAAGCATTTTATGCTCATCGAATCTACATCTGACTGTTGTAAAAATAACCTGAACACACATTCAATAAAGCCAAGTCATTTACACAACAAAGGCGCAACAAGAAATTCCTGCTGCGCCTGAACTGCTTACACGGCCCGCTAACATATTAGGTAACGGGCCTGACACAACAGTTTACTTCTTGTCGTCGTCTTTCACTTCTTCGAATTCAGCGTCAACAACGTCATCGTCTGCTTTACCAGAAGAAGCTTGCTGCTCTGCACCTTCTGCGCCACCGGCTGCAGCTTGCTGAGCTTGCGCCGCTTCCATCAGCTTGCTAGACGCTTGGATAAGCTCTTGCGTTTTCGCTTCGATGTCCGCTTTGTCTTCGCCTTTAACTGCAGTTTCAAGTGCTGAAAGTGCCTCTTCGATTGGCGCTTTGTCTTCTGCACTTAGTGCATCGCCAACTTCTTCAAGCTGTTTACGTGTGGCGTGAACCATACCGTCAGCTTGGTTACGCGCTTGAATCAGCTCTTCAAACTTCTTATCAGACTCTTTATTCGCTTCCGCGTCAGCTACCATTTTTTCTACTTCTTCATCGCTTAGGCCTGAAGAGGCTTTGATAGTGATCTTCTGCTCTTTACCTGTGTCTTTGTCTTTCGCAGACACGTGTAGGATACCGTCAGCATCAAGATCGAATGTTACTTCGATTTGCGGTACACCGCGTGCTGCTGGACGAATACCTTCTAGGTTGAACTGACCAAGAGACTTGTTGCCACTTGATTGCTTACGCTCACCCTGTAGTACGTGTACTGTTACCGCAGACTGGTTGTCTTCAGCAGTTGAGAACGTTTGCGACTTCTTCGTTGGAATTGTCGTGTTCTTCTCGATAAGCACAGTCATCACGCCACCCATAGTCTCGATACCTAGAGACAGAGGTGTAACGTCTAGAAGTAGTACGTCTTTAACGTCGCCAGAAAGTACACCACCTTGAATTGCCGCACCTACTGCAACTGCTTCATCAGGGTTTACATCTTTACGTGGCTCTTTGCCAAAGAATTCAGTCACATACTTCTGTACAAGCGGCATACGTGTTTGACCACCAACTAGAATGATGTCGTTGATGTCGCCTACAGAAAGATCTGAATCAGCTAGTGCCTTCTTAAGCGGCTCAAGTGAATTCTTAACTAGGTCTTCAACCAAAGACTCAAGTTTTGCACGAGTAAGCTTAATCGCTAAGTGCTTAGGACCTGTTGCATCAGCAGTGATGTATGGCAGGTTAACTTCAGTCTGTTGTGAAGAAGAAAGCTCAATCTTTGCTTTTTCACCGGCTTCTTTAAGACGCTGCATAGCAAGCGGATCTTTACGAAGGTCGATGCCTTGGTCTTTCTTAAACTCTTCAACTAGGTAGTTGATAACACGGTTATCGAAGTCTTCACCACCTAGGTGAGTATCACCATTTGTTGCAAGTACTTCAAACGTGTGTTCGCCGTCTACTTCATCGATTTCAATGATAGAGATATCGAACGTACCACCACCTAAGTCGTATACTGCAACAACGTTGTCGCCTTGCTTTTTGTCCATGCCGTAGGCAAGAGCAGCAGCAGTTGGCTCGTTGATAATACGCTTAACTTCAAGACCTGCGATGCGACCCGCGTCTTTAGTTGCTTGACGCTGAGAATCGTTAAAGTAAGCAGGAACAGTAATTACTGCACCAGTTACTTCTTCGCCAAGATAGTCTTCAGCGGTCTTCTTCATTTTCTTAAGTACTTCAGCAGAAACCTGAGGAGGCGCCATTTTTTCGCCTTTTGCTTCTACCCACGCATCACCGTTATCAGCACCTACTATTTTGAAAGGCATGATGTCGATGTCGCGCTGTACTTCTTTATCTTGGAAGCGACGACCAATTAGACGCTTAATTGCGAATAATGTGTTAGTCGGGTTAGTTACCGCCTGACGCTTTGCAGACTGACCAACTAATGTTTCACCATCGTTTGTGTAAGCGATGATTGAAGGGGTTGTACGATCGCCTTCCGCGTTTTCAATTACGCGAGGTTTGTCGCCGTCTAGAACTGCGACACATGAATTCGTTGTACCTAAATCGATACCAATGATTCTACCCATTTTGTGTCTCCGAATGATTTTCTTAATACTGCACTTTTAGTGGGGTTATTCCCCGTCTTTTCAATAGATGCCAGTAAAAAAAACTGACATTTTTGTGTG
Source organism: Alteromonas sp. Cnat3-28 (assembly GCF_022348265.1). Classification (NCBI taxonomy): domain Bacteria; kingdom Pseudomonadati; phylum Pseudomonadota; class Gammaproteobacteria; order Alteromonadales; family Alteromonadaceae; genus Alteromonas; species Alteromonas sp. Cnat3-28. The sequence goes on along the minus strand of NZ_JAKREY010000019.1, from coordinate 29,458 downwards.
TTTGTCGCAAAAAGCGTAACTTACGCTTGCGTATCCACACCGCCGCTTGGTGCACGCGATACCATAACCATGGCAGGGCGTAGCAAACGACCATTAATCTGATAACCTTTCTGCATCACAGCCATCACTGTATTTGGCTCGTGGTCTGCACTTTCTTGCATCGACATTGCCTGATGCAAATCAGGGTTGAAGGTTTCGCCCTGCGGATCAATAAGGCTTAATCCAAATTTCTCAATAGTGCTTAAGAAAGTTTTGTGGGTCATTTCCACACCTTCTAAAAGCGGCTTAACCGCTTCATTGTCGCCATCGGTCATTTCGATCGCACGTTCTAGGTTATCGATAACCGGAAGCAATTCGCCAGCAAAGCGTTCAAGAGCAAATTTACGCGCCTTTTCTACTTCACCTTCTGCACGACGACGTGCATTGTCAGCGTCTGCGCGCGCGCGAAGCACGCCATCTTGCTGCTCTTTGATTGTGGCTTGCGCCTCAGAAAGTGCCGTTTCTAGCTCGTAAATGCGTTGTGCATTTTCATCAAGCTCTACGCCTTCTGCTTGTGACGCTTCTACTTGCGCTTCTTCAGCATTTTGTACAGTTTGATCAACTGTATTTTCTTGTTCTGCCTGCACGTCGCGATTATCGCTCATGCCTACCTCCAAACGTTTTTCTTAATTAGGCATTGCCCAATAACGTTAAAATTATTGGGAATAAGTCTGTTGCGCTTAGTTATGGGGCTAGATTTAAGGTGTTCAAGGGTATCCACAATATTTTTGTGGATGTAATGCTAAAAAATTTATAAGTAGGGAAATGAGACTAACGTACTCATGTCAATTCGCTAACGCCAAGCTCAACCTAGGTATATTCACTTCGGCTCAAATGCGGTGCATATCCCCCCGCCATTAAACCTATTGTTTGCCCGGAGAGCTCCAATATCTACTGCCCTGTTCCGTGAACCTGTGACGAGTGTAAAAACCGTGTTAATGTAATTTCCAGAGAAAAGCGCACTACTACCATTTCAACTCATCGAGCGCTACGAGACGGAATATCTATGCTAAGTATCTGGACGGTTGGCACTATTGTTGGTTGTTATCTCCTCGCGCTTTTCGCTTTAGCATTTTGGGGCGATAAGCGTTTACGTGACAACCGGCAACACCCAATATTGTACAGCCTTGGATTGGGCGTGCATTGTACATCTTGGGCATTTTTCGGCACTACCTCTCAAGCAGCACAATATGGCTGGGCAGTTATCCCTACTTATTTAGGGATTATGCTGACTATGGCATTTGCGTTTCCTGTGGTGCTTCATATAAGCAGACTGTGTCAACAACACAACATCAGCTCTTTAGCAGACCTCATCTCACTTAAATACCAGCACTCCCACTTGATTGCCGCGCTTATCACTTTACTGTGTTTTTTCGGTGTAGTGCCCTACATCGCCCTGCAGTTAGACGCCATTACGAAATCAATAAATTTGTTGACTGACGACGCGCATACAAGCACGCCATGGTTAAGTATCTACGTAGCTATCTTGCTCGCATTATTTGCCATTATCTTCGGTACCCGTACACTCAACTTGACCGACAAACACCCCGGTCTGCTACTTACTATAGCGTTTGAATCGGTTATAAAGCTTGTTGCCCTGTGCGCTGTAGGTGTTTTCGTTTGCTTCTATCTGTTCGATGGTGTGTTGGATTTGGTGTCTAACGCCGCTTCAAATGCCAGTGCTCGAGAAATCATTTATGCTGATAGCGCACCCTGGGTTTATGTATCACATGTTGTTTTGGGCGTTTGTTCTATGTTCGTTTTGCCAAGACAGTTTCATATGAACTTCGTTGAGCAGAACGGTGAGGGGGAGCTTAGAACAGCAAGGTGGCTATTCCCCCTCTATTTATTTGGCATGACCCTTTTTATTATTCCTATTGCTATTGCAGGAAAAATGCTGCTGCCAGTGGATACGAGCTCTGATGCGTATGTGCTTGCCCTACCTTTACATGCTGAAAATATCGCGCTGTCGTCATTTGCTTTCATAGGAGGTCTTTCTGCAACCACCAGCATGGTGATTGTTGCAACCTTGGCGCTGGGAATAATGATCTCGAACAATGTTGTCACGCCACTTTGGCTAAAAGCGCGACTAAAGACTTCGCCCAACCGTTCAATGCAGCCAAACAAAATACTGTCTATACGTCGTATAACCGTTGTGGTCGTACTTAGCATTGCGCTCTGGTATCACTTGAATATAAGTCAGGCTGCACCTTTGGTTAAAAGCGGGGTGATTGCTATTGCATTATTAGCACAGTGCATGCCTGCACTTATGTTTGGTCTTTACTGGCCGAAAAGCAACAAAGCTGCCGCTATTTGCGCCTTATTGGTAGGGTTCACATGTTGGGCAGCATTCCTCCTCTACCCAAGCTTACTGTCGAGTTATTATTTCAACCCAGCACCCACTGACCAAGCGCTTGGTTTGGGCTTTGCCTTTTCCTTATTGGCTAATTGCCTAACATTCATTACGGTTGCATTGATTACATCAAGACGTGGCATGAAGCCAAATGATACGCTCCTCACAGATCACGACACACCTCGTTTACTGGTAAAAGTGAGGGACTTAATTGCACTCACCGAACGTGTGCTCGAAAGTGCCACGCACTCTCAACTGGTTAAGCAGCTATCAGTTGACGTCAATCGCGCCGCTAGCAGTGGTTATGCCAGTCAGGCGCTTATCGACAGGGTAAATAAGTTGCTTGCTGCACAAGTAGGAGCACCTAGTGCTCGTATATTACTGGGTGCCATAGCAGATACAGGCAGCGATAGCTTTCCAGAACTGGTTGACTGGGTAGAAGAAGCTTCTCAGTCATTTCAGTTTAACCACGAGGTACTTCAATCGTCAGTGCAAAACATTGAGCAAGGCATAAGTGTGCTTGATGACAAACTGCAGCTACTGGCGTGGAACGAACGTTACGTGGAGTTATTTGCCTACCCTAAAGGATTTCTAAAAGCGGGCATGCCCATTACCGATATACTTAGCTACAACGCAAACCGAGGGTTGTTTAGCCCCTCATCTATCGAAAAGCGCGTTAGCTACATGCTGGAAGGCACCCGTCATAAACATATTCGCAAACAGCCTGACGGAAAAGTGATTGAACTTAACGGCGCGCCGCTACCTGGTGGCGGCTACGTGACTACCTATAGCGATATCACTGAATACATAGCAATTCAAAAAGAATTAGAAAGTGCAAAAGAAGACTTGGAGGCAAGGGTTGCGCAGCGTACAGCAGAATTAGAAGAAGCCAAACAACACGCTGACAAAGCTAACGAGAGCAAAACGAAATTTCTGGCCGCAGCTGGGCACGACCTCATGCAACCTTTCAACGCCGCAACATTATTTGCCAGCATGCTCAGCAAAAAGACGCAAGGCAGTGAACTGGCCACACTATCTGAAGGCGTGGTGAATTCTTTGGACAATGCGCAGAGCTTACTTTCAATGCTACTTGATATGACGAAATTAGACGCTGGCGTGCTTACCCCTCAAAAGACTGAATTTCCAGTCAGTGATATGTTGTCTTCATTGGTGCAGGAATTTAGTGTCATTGCAAAGCAAAAAGGTATTGAGCTCAGGTATGTACCGACCAAAGTTATGGTGTACTCGGACAAAGTGCTACTGCGACGGGTGCTTCAAAACTTGCTGTCCAACGCAGTCCGCTATACCGCAAAAGGTCGTATTTTGGTGGGCGTGAGACGCACAAGAATCACAAATACCGAGCAGGTTATAAAGCTTTGTGTTTACGATACTGGGCTAGGTATCGCCGACCACCAACAGCATGAAATATTTAGTGAGTTCCACCAGCTAGAGAGCAACAACAAAGGCGAAGGAATTGGATTAGGCCTGACTATTGTAGATAAGATATGTCGGCTACTCGGTCATGAAGTCGGGCTGACTTCATCGCCAAATAAAGGAAGCTGCTTCAGTGTGGCTGTATCTAGAGCATTTCAAAGCGAAGCCTCGATACCCACCGCGCACGTAAGTAACACTAACCATGTTGACTCTCCTTTTAATAACTCGGTATTAACGAAGAACTCAGCAAGTGCGCCAAATAATTCAGTAAGCGTTCAAAAAAGCGCATTAGACAGCCGTTCTCGCCCTGTCTCCTCGCACTCCCATCAAATGCCCTCTTTAGACTCAGCGAATAAAAACAACAATGCATTTTTAAAAGACACCCGTTTTCTACTTGTAGAAAATGACGAGCAAGTGGCAAATGCAATGTGTACCTTACTGAGAGATTGGGGAGGGAGTACAACATTGATAGCGGGCGGAGCAGAAGTGTCGAGTATTTCACAAGAACACTTTGATGTGCTCGTCGCCGATTATCACCTAAATTATGGCGAAACCGGTTTTGACGTTGCAGCGATTCTTTCTGAAAATAACGTGAGTTTTGCCTTAAAGATTTTAGTCACTGCCAATAGAAGTAACGATATAAGAGAAGAAGCGGCGGAGCAACAATTTAGCTACCTGCCAAAACCCTTAAAGCCTGCGGCACTTAAGCGACTGCTAAAGCAATCGCTTGTTTAATAGAGAACTCGTGATCGCATTTATAGTACGGCAGTAGGTATTTCGTCTTCTTTTGGTTGCAGGTTTGCATCAAGATGCGTTTTACTTTTGCGGTAACGCGATGTGAAGTTTCCCGTAACGATAATCAAGTGTTACAACGAAGTCTTTCAACAAATCATAGCCTATTAAGCCAACTACCCGCTTTCCACCTATCCGGCTACCCGTTCTTTCATACTGACTTTCTAAGTTTGTCTTTTGCCCCTCAGCAGGAAAGCTAACCTTAACGTCACTAATCTCGAATGGACCAAACTTCACGACATCTGACGTAGCGAACTCATTGACCCCAGAACTATTGGCACCAAATGACGTGCTTGCGCCTTCCACTTTTTCTAGCAACCCAACCTTGGACGCCGCTCGACGGTTAATCAAAATTGTACCGGCGTTACCAGTATCGACTAATAGCCACAACGCAACACCGTTAATTTCTACTTGCGCGATAGGCATTCCACTACCCTGTTGAGAGTTGGCTCGAACATTTGCCACCTCCCCCATATCTATCGAATCACGCGTCACCAAACGAATTTTTCTGTGGGGATAGTCCAATTGAACGATGAAGTTATTGAAAAAACCTGCCCCCAGTAACATACCATTAGAGTGATGACCTAAGCTGGATTCGACAAGTGAATCCAGCTCGAAATCACTACTGAATATTTCAACATTTACATTGTTGTAAGCGTTTCGCCTTTCAACGTCGTACACCCCTTTAACGGTCACGGGGCGCCCTTTATCAAGGTCTAAATCATGCTTCCCGATAAACGCGCGATTGATACTGTTTATTTGTGCTCCTGAATCCAGCATGACCCGAGATTCGATGCCTTCTATGGTAACAGGCAAAAAAACGTGACCGTTGTCCAGGGTGAAATCTGTCCATGCTGTAACGGCACTAAACGCATTGAAAGAACTAAAGAGAAGGGAAAGTAAAATAAATCGCGTCATAAATATCCTTTTACGCCAGTAAACTAATCCTTTGAAATCTTACGCTAGCACATGAGCTGATTGAGAGCGAATTAGCACGATGAATCGTACGTGCGAAAATCCCTAATCTAGTGGAAAGCATCTAATACATGTTAGTGCTTAAACGATATCAATATGATCATAGTCTTGAAGACGTCTATCGCTTTCCGTTTAGCTTAAATGCATTGCATTTTTGAACGCGATACCGGCCTTGGTTCTGTTAATAACACCAAGCTTTCTCAATACTGCAGATACATGCTGTTTAACGGTGGACTCAGAAATGGCCAGTTCGTAAGCAATCTGCTTGTTAAGCAAGCCGTCTGATACCATTCGCAACACTTTAAGTTGGTGAGGGGTAAGTTGCTTTAATCGATTTGTGAAATCATCTTGGCCAGAGTGGCCATTCACATTCGATGCAGAGGCATTTGGCATCGTAGCTGATGCATTATGAACTGAAGGCGGGATCCAAGTTTCACCGTCTAACACCGTATTTACCGCGTCAATAATGCAATCGACCGAAGCTGATTTGGGTATAAAGCCGCTTGCGCCTAACGCAAACGATTTTGCCATAACATCAGGCTCTTCTTGTGCGGTAATAACGACAACAAGTACATCAGGATAGAGAGCATGTACCTCAGCAAGGCCATTTAACCCTTCATTGCCTGGCATAGTGAGATCTAAGAAGAGCAGATCGATGTCGTCATTTTCTTCAAGACTAGTGAGCGTATCGGGGAACGTGGAGGTTTCTACAAGTTCGATATGCTCCACACTAGCTAACGCATGGCACATCGCAGCCCTGAACAGAGGGTGATCGTCAGCAATCAAGATTTTCACAGACATAATGCTATCAACTTGTAACTACCTTGTTAATCAACATACTACCACGCCGATAAAAAAAGGTTAATCTTATTGGCGTATCTGTAATTGCGTATCTGTAATTGGGTAAGGGTCCGCACCACGCCCTTCACTGCTGGACATATCCGCCGGCCAACCCAATCGAAAGAGGTCGAGCAAACGTGAGCACGCCTAAGCGCAATGGCCTAGGCGTGAAACGTGTTGCTGGTCTTCTTCAGAACATACCTTTTAGAATCGATAACCTACCGTAAGGTGAACTGTACGTGGGTCACCGTAATAACCGATAAGTGTGGTATCGCCACCAAGGCCCGGACCAAAGTTACCTTCATCGTCTTGCGTGACAAAGTCATAACCACCAACCAAATACTCTTCATCGGTCAGGTTTTTGACGTGTAGTCCAGCATACCAGTCGCCTTCAACGCTTTCCCAGCGCGCGCTTAAGTTCACCATACCATAGGCATCTTGTTGAATAAGATCGCTGGTTTCAAAGATAAGATAATCATCGCGATAGTAGTAGTTGGCGTTGAAAGTAATATCCCCAAAACTCGTTTCTAGTAGGTAGTTGGCATTAAGATTAAAGGTATTCTCTGGCGTACTTGCTAGACCAATCAACGGAGGGATTGCATTGTTTTTCTTAATCTCAAAGTCAATATATCCGTAGGCAACGTCAAACTGAAGGTTATCCGTGGCTACCCACGTCATCTCCAACTCGGCGCCTTTTGCAGCCGTTTCTGCAGCATTGCGCAGTCGCTGGTCAAGGGCTGTTGGATCAGACAAATCTCCTTCTACACCAATATACTGACGATCTTTGTGGTCGTAAGAGAACAATGTGATATTCATACGAAGTGCGTCGGTTAAGTCACTCTTCACACCCACTTCGAAGCTGTCAACGACTTCTGGTTCAACACCAGGCTCGTTAGTCTGAGCTCGAGGGTTAAACGTGCCCGATTTGAAGCCTTGTGAATAGCTCGCGAAGAACATGGTATCGCGGTCCATTTGATACTCCACGCCCACTCGCGGGGTAAAGCGCGACCAACTTTCTACCGCTGGCGCGTCTAACACTTCATCGCCATCGGTGTCTGTCCCAAGTACTTGAGGTACTAATTGTCCGTCGGGACGCACGTACCCATCAATCCAGTCGGTATAAGGATAAACATTGGCGAATACCAGACCGTTATTTACAAACGCGGTCTTTTCTTCATCGGTGTATCGGGCACCAAGCGAAAGCGATAGCTTATCGGTTACGTCATAGTTCATTTGCGCATAGGCAGCCCAGCTTTCTGAGTTATTACAACCCGTCACTTCCCGCGTCAACCCTGAGGCACCAAGCGATTGACCTAACACACCTAAAATGGCATCAAAATTACCGCAACTCTCACCATCGTAAAAGTAGAGCCCTGACACTAAGCTAAACGCGTTCCCGGTATAATTCGCTTGAATCTCGTGAGTATCATTACTGTCGTCATACTCTGCCGGTACATCAAAAATAGGCAGGGGCGTATTGTCAAAATCAATGTTGGTAGGTGAATAGCTCTCTCTATGCGAACCAATATATTTAAGCTCTAAATCATCATTCACTCTGTATCGTGCCAGCCAGTTATAGCCTTCTAACTCGACTTTATTCCATGTAGGTAAGCTGGTGTACGAATCGAAAACCGAATCAGGCACGGGCGCATCAGTTAATATACTTGGGATTAAACGGTAGCCGCCTTTCGCATTTGATGTATCTTCGGTCTTATCCCACCCAATACGGAAAAACAAATCTTCACTCGGGTGAACTTCTAGCGTTACACGGGCTGCCCAGAGATCTTTGTTATAATTCTCTTTATCTTGATTGGGCAACGCGCTTACCAGATATTCGCCGAAGCCGTCGCGGTTTAAGTTGGCATAACCCACGCCTAGATACACCGTGTCTTCAATCAATGGTATTTGACCTGTCACTTTGATATCACGCTGACTGTAACTACCTACCGTAGCTTCAACGTTCATCTGTGTATCGCCGGTCATTTCTTTCGTAACGTATTTAACCGCGCCACCAATGGTATTCTTTCCGTAAAGCGTCCCTTGCGGGCCACGTAACACCTCAATACGCTGTACGTCTAACAAATCAAGTACGGCTCCTTGTGGGCGAGCAATATAAACATCATCTACATAAATACCCACGCCTGGTTCATAGCCCCAAAGCGGGTCTTGCTGACCCAATCCGCGAATAAATGCCGTCAAGGTGGAGTTGGTACCGCGACTGGTTTGTAGCGTAGTGTTGGGCGAAAACTGCTGCACTTCAGTCAGCACGCTAATCCCTTTTTCTCCAAGTTCAACCGCACCAATAGAAGTGATAGCTACCGGCGTTTCCTGTAATGACTCTACAGTTTTTCGCGCTGTCACCTCAATGCGTTCTAATTTTCCTTTTTGCGCTTCGGCATCGGCATCAGCTTGACTATCCTGAGCAAATACTGGCGCTGTGCTTAAAACGCTAGCCACCGCTAGGGCACAAAGGCTGCGAATGGGGAGCTTAACTGAATCGCTTTTGCGTTCTACTGTGCTAACAGAGGCTGAATGTGATTGGTAGGGTAAAACCAAGCCATTTGTGTGTATTGATTGAGACATAGTGAGTCCTTGTTGTTCTAAGTTCTGGTCACTGCCGGATGTATTGCCTACGGTCAAAATCACTTTAGTTAATTAATTGTTAATAGTATGTAGTACCATCGTACTATGGGATTTTGATAAAAGTAACGTCAAACTTTATGTCTGTTATGAACGCTTTTTATCTGATTTGTATACACTTTGTGGTTTTGAGTGTAAGCAAATCTTAAATCGACTTAACTGTTTCGGATCATCTGCGGTCACAGATTTTTTAAGGAATAATAACTATGTTAAGTATGATTGGCTTAGTAGGCGGTCTGTTGTTGCTTATTGTTTTGACAATACGCGGAATGAACCTCTTTATTGCCGCACCTTTGTGTGCGCTTGTCGTTGCGATTACCAATAATATCGGCGTCTTCACCGGCGACGTGAACTTCGTTCAAACTTATATGAGTGGTTTCTCTGGCTTTATCGCCTCTTGGTTTTTCATGTTTTTACTTGGTGCGTTATTCGGTAAATTCATGGAAGACACAGGGGCAGCAGATGCTGTTTCTCGCTGGATCATCACCAAAATTGGTTACAAGCGTGCCGTATTAGCTGTTGTGCTAGCTTGCGCTATTTTGACCTACGGTGGTGTTAGCGTGTTTGTGGTAGCGTTTTCTGTTTACCCTATGGCGGTGAGTTTGTTTAAAGATGCCAACCTACCCCGTCGCTTCATACCTGCCGCCATGGCATTCGGGTCGGTAACATTTACGATGACCTCGGCAGGCTCGCCAGAAATCCAAAACTGGATCCCTATAAAGTATTTAGGCACCTCCCCTTTTGCCGCGTGGGAAGTTAGCCTTGTCGTCGCCATATTCATGGCATGCTTCGGTTACTGGTGGCTGGCTAAGATGATCAGAAAAGCCGTTAATAACGGCGAGGTGTTTGAAGCCAGAGCAAGCGACCCTGAAGTGCGAGACAGAGCGCTACCCCACCCGCTTACCGGAATTGTGCCGTTAGTCGTTGTGTTAGTCATTTCGTTTCTATTCCATGAAGAACTCGCTCAGCTTGCGCTTATTCTGGCGTTAGGCGGCGGCGTACTGTGTTTGCTGGCGATTAACTACAAACATTTTCACAGTTTACCGGTTGCCATAAATGCGGGTACCACCGGCGCATTGATCGCCATAGGTAACACCGCCGCTGTTGTAGGTTTTGGCTCTATAGCAAAAAACACCGAAGCGTTTCAAACAACAGTAGCGCTTATGACCCAAATCCCTGGTAACGAGCTTATTGGTGCCGCCATTGCCGTAAGCGTGATTGCAGGGTTAACAGGAAGTGCATCTGGCGGACAAGCCATTGCCTTACCCTTGGTGGCTCCGCATTACCTTGACCAAGGCGTAGAGCCAGAACAGCTACATAGAATTGTGTCTATATCATCAGGCGCATTAGATTCGTTACCTCACAATGGCTATGTGGTTACTACCATACGCGCCATTTGTAACGAAACCCATCAGGCTGCCTACTGGGCGGTTGGTGCGCTAACTGTTGTGGTGCCAGTTATTGGCCTTGCCATGGCCATTGGCCTGTTTAGCATTATGTAGCATTAGTCAAAGCCAACGATATGGCCTAAGGCCGCACGATATATAAGTCACTCTAGCAAAACATTGCCATCTAAAGATGCGGTCTGAGAAAAGGATAAGAAAGTATGAATTGGAACAATACGCTTGCTTCCACGTTAGTGTGGAATAAGAGCAAAGGAATCAATAAGCTATTGAAACAGCTCAGCTCACAACGAGTACAGAAACCGTTAGCATTAGCAAACTTGGTTGAGGTGTTTTTAGTTAAAAAACAGCGCTCATTGGTGGGATTATTTGCCACACTAATGTTGACGGTACATTGCCAGGGCATTGCTGGCGAATCCGACGATACATCGCCATCGCTCAGTTCTTCAAAAGCACCTACTTCTGAGCCCGTTTCTTCCTTGCCAAGCGCTTCGCTGATGGTAGAAAAACGCGTTTTTGAAATGCCTCATTTCACAACCTTTGGTGGTAAACAAATTAAAAACGTAAAAGTTGGCTGGGAGGCGTACGGAACACTAAATGATGCTAAGAGTAACGTTATACTGATTACCCACTATTTTTCTGGATCTTCTCATGCCGCTGGAAAGTACGATGAAAACGATCCAGCGCCAGGCTACTGGGATAGTATTATCGGCCCCGGCAAGGCGATTGATACAGACCGCTTTTATGTAATAAGCGTTGATACGCTGGCCAATCTAAATGCTTACGACCCGCACGTTATTACAACCGGTCCTACGTCAATAAATCCAGATACAGGTAAACCCTATGGCTTAGACTTTCCCGTCGTGACAATACGTGATTTTGTCAATGTTCAAAAAGCACTTCTCGAAAGTTTAGGTATTAGCAAACTGTATGCGGTTATTGGGCCTTCTATGGGCTCTATGCAAGCTATCGATTGGGCGAGCGCTTACCCAGACTGGGTTGAACGTATGATTTCAGTTATCGGCGCAGGTCAAAGCGATGCATGGACTACCGCGGCATTGGAACACTGGGCAACGCCAATCACTCTAGATAAAAACTGGAACAACGGCGCTTATTCCAAAGAGCAAGCCCCTCTTAATGGCTTAGCTGCCTCGCTCATGTTAATTACGCAAAATGCCCTTACCCCTTCTTTTTTCAACCAAACCGGCAACACGTTAGGGTATAAAAATGTTGAGTCGGCGCCGCTTAATGACATACGTCAATCACACAGTATTGTGAACTGGCTACGTGAGCGAGCGAAGACCCGGGCAAAATCTATGGACGCAAACCACCTTTTATATTTGGTTCGAGCTTGCCAGCTCTTCGTTGCTGGACATCAAGGTAATCTTGAGCAAGGGCTGGCGTCGATAAAGGCGAAAACGCTGTTTATTCCAGCTCAAACTGATTTGCTTCTTATGCCCTACTTATCGCAAAGTGCACACCAAGGTTTAACTGCAATGAATAACGACAGCACATTGGTTACGCTAAATGGCAAATTAGGTCATTTAGAAGGCGTGACGAATGTATCCGCTCAGGCTCAGGCTATTCGCCAATTTTTAGAAAATGATAAGGCAGCAATGCAATGATGAAATCTACCCCCTTTTTACGCCACGCGCTTTGTCTGTCTGTATTAAGCGCACTTGCCGTTAGTGTACCGGTATTCGGTAACGAGTCATCTGCGCAAGACGCGCTCCCTTCACTCACCATTGATTTAAAGAACGTTACCGTATCTGGCTTATCGTCAGGCGGTTACATGGCAACACAATTTCAATTAGCACACAGCGACTGGGTAAAAGGCGTTGGCGTTATTGCTGGTGGCCCGTACTTCTGTGCACAAGGTGATATAACCACTGCCCTGGCACAGTGCGTGAACAAGGTAGAGGGAGAAATTAACCTTGAAGCGCTGAATGAAAAAGCCAAACAGTATGAAACTGAAGGAAAAATTGCGTCGCTTTCCAATATGAAAGACGCAAAAGTCTGGCTTTTTCACGGTACGCAAGACACCAGAGTGATTGCACCAGTGAGCGATTTATTATTTGAGCAATACAAATTGTGGACAGACACACAAAATATTGCCTATATCAATGACAAACCGATGGCTCACCTTTTTCCCACCAAAAACAATGGGGTTAACTGCATGAAATCGGAGAGCCCCTTCATTGGAAACTGCGATTACGATGCAGCAGGTGCCATGCTCTCTCATCTTGTTGAAGATGTTTCGACACCCGACGAGTCACTGTCAGGGCAAATTCATTCAATTGATCAGCAAAAAATAGCGGGTGGCGATGCCAAAACATTAGCAAGCGAAGGTTTTGTGTATGTGCCTGAAAGCTGTGCACAAGGCGAGCCGTGCAGAGCCCATATTAGTTTCCACGGCTGTAACCAGTATGCCGATGCCGTTGGCGATGCCTACACTACCCAAACGGGGTTGAATGAATGGGCTGATGACAACAATATTGTTGTGCTTTATCCGCAAACTAAGAAGTCGTTATTCATGCCGTTAAATCCACAAGGCTGTTGGGATTGGTGGGGCTATGCCTCTGGCAATTACGCCAACAGGAACGGCGCACAAATAAACGCAGTAAAACAGCTGCTGTTTTCATTAAATAGTGCACCTTCACTAAATAAATCCAACGGAAGTAACAATGACTAAGCGCACAATATTTATCACGGGTGGAGCAAGCGGCATTGGCTTTGGCATTGCTGAGTCAATGATGAAACAAGGGCACCATGTGATCATCGCCGACATAAACGAACAGGCAGCAAAAGAGGCTGTGACTCGACTTGCGCATTTAGACGGTTCGGCCAGCGCAGTAGCCGTAGACGTGTGCGATGCAGAGCAAGTAGCAGCGCTACCTGAGGTACTAGGGAAACATACCGTTGATGTGCTCATAAACAATGCCGGTATTCAGCACGTTTCACGCATCGAGGACTTCCCTGCAGATAAGTGGCAGCAGCTTATAAATATCATGCTTGTTGGCCCTGCTCTGTTAACCCAAGCGTTTTTACCTGCCATGCGTAAGCAAAATTACGGGCGCATTATCAATGTAGGATCTATTCACTCGTTGGTAGCCTCGCCCTATAAGTCTGCTTATGTAGCGGCGAAGCATGGGCTGTTAGGGTTCGCAAAAACTATCGCGCTTGAAACAGGAGATTGCGATGTAACTATCAATACCCTTTGCCCCGCCTATGTGAAAACACCATTGGTGGAGAAACAAATTGCAGCACAGGCAAAAGAAAATAACCTTACCGAGGAAGAGGTAATAACAAAAATAATGTTAGAACCCATGCCTAAAAAGCAATTTGTTAGCGTTGAAGAACTTGCAGATACCGCAAGCTTCTTAATGTCGCCCAGTGCTCGCAATATAACAGGGCAAACTATGGTACTTGATGGGGGCTGGACGGCTCGATAACCCGCAAGCTTTTTAACGCTTAGCTTTTTACACAATATTTCTTTTCACATAAAAAAGACTGCAATAAGCAGTCTTTTTTCGTTTAATGTTTTCGCAAAAGCGTTATTCCCAAAGAGATACGTAGATGGCAACCATTTCTTCAATGGTAGGTACGCGTGGATTGTTGCCGGGAGAACCTGATGCCAAAGCTTGTTCTGCCATTGTTGACGTCGCTGCAAAAAATGTCTCTTTATCAATACCGAAGTCGGCAGGCGTAGGTACCTGCAAATCTGCATTCAGTGCTTTTAGTTCGTTGATAAGCTTTTGATTCGCCACCTCATCTGAGTCACTTTGCGTAGCAACACCCATGGCGCGAGCACATTGTGCATAACGCACTGATGCACTTGGAATAGAAAAGGCGGTAACCGCGGGCAACAACATGGCATTCGACAATCCGTGAGGCACATGGAACGCTGCACCGATAGGCCGGCTCATTCCGTGAACAAGGGCCACTGAGGCATTTGAAAAAGCAATGCCCGCGAGCGTTGAGCCCAGCATCATTGATTCTCTCGCCGTTTCATTTGTTGGGTCTGCAAATACAGTGCGTAGATTAGGCGCAATTAACGCCATGGCTGATAACGCCTGTGCATCACTGTAAAGATTGGCTTTGCGGCTAACAAACGCTTCAATAGCGTGAGTAAGCGCATCAATGCCTGTATCGGCTGTTACGCGGGCAGGCAAACTTTGCGTTAATGAATAATCGACCAAGGCTGCCGTTGGCATAAACCCTAAACCAACACACAACATTTTTTCTGTGGTATCTTCGTCGGTGATAATGGTAAATCGCGTTGCTTCTGAGCCCGTTCCCGCTGTTGTGGGAATAGCAATGATCGGCAGCCCCGCTTCATCTACAACCCGCGGGAATTTGTAGTCTCGCATTTCGCCGCCGTACTTACCCAAAATAGCGATGGCTTTTGCGCTATCGATGGGGCTTCCACCACCTAAAGCAATGATGCTGTCATAAGCGTGGGTTTTGAACGCATCCACACCGCGATAAATAGACCTCACCGTGGGCTCTGGCACCGTATCTGAAAATACATCGGCGCTTATTCCTGCCTCCTCCAGCACTTGCACTATGGCAGCACTATGTCCCAACTCGACCATAACTTTATCGGTAACCAGTAAAGGTTTATGGCAGTTGAGTCCTTTTAGCGTTTCAGCAACCCGCTGACTCGCCCCTTTCCCTATGTGCATCACTCTTGGCAGAATAATTTGATGAGACATGTTTCCCTCGCTGCGAATTCTTTTCATCAGCATACATAGTACAACGCCCAAAGCAATGACAATGTAAAAATAATGTTACCGCCCCACTACCTCTCCAGCTTTCCTCCAAATAGATACAAATGCGTGGTTGTTTCCATTGCCAAGCGTTAATGGTTAATTATTAACATCACCGTACGTGAAATGAGTGATAAACTGATTGGAACTTTTCTGTGGACTACGATTATGAAGAAACTCGGTATGATTTCGTTGCTGATAGCAATTATCGCTATAGCGATATGGCAATGGCCGAAACCTGACGCTCCTTTACTTTCATCAAACAACGTCATGCCCGCCATGGAGAATTTGCCCGACAATTTCTTTGATACACAAGTAAACCCAGTACTAACGCAGCGCTGTGTTGTCTGCCACGCCTGCTACGATGCGCCATGCCAACTAAAAATGTCATCTCCAGAAGGTATAGCCAGAGGTGCTAACAAAGAAAAAGTCTATGAAGGCACACGACTCACCGCTGCCCAACCCAATAGAATGTTTCTCGACGCCCACAACGTAAACGCATGGCGAGAGCGTGGCTTTTTCGACGTGCTCGAATCGAAAGAAAAACCTAACGCTTCGCCGACCCAATCTTCGGTGCTAGCGCAAATGCTTTTGCTAAAAAAACAGCACCCTTTGCCCAACACCGCTCATTTAGGTGACAATTTCGATATAAGCTTAAATCGACAAAACCAATGCCCAACAATAGATGAAATGGGCGGGTACATAGCAGGCCAGCCCCTGGGAGGCATGCCCTACGCACTGCCAGCCCTGTCGGATGCAGAGCACTCTACACTCATTCAGTGGTTAAACCATGGTGCGCCGTTACCTTTACCCAAAGCGCTCTCACAAGAACTGAATGAGAACATAACTGATTTGGAAGTATGGCTTAATGGGGATAGCAACAAGATGCAGCTTTCCGCACGCTATATTTACGAACACTTGTTTACGTCTCACCTCTATTTCGAAGATATTTCAGAAAAAGGTAAAACGCCTCAGTTTTTTAATCTAGTGCGCTCGCGTACACCACCCGGACAAGCGTTAGATATTATTGCTACTCGCAGACCCTTCGACGATCCGGAGGTCGAGCGCGTTTACTATCGTCTACAGCCAGTGCATTCAACTATTGTGAGTAAAACACATCAAGCGTACGCCATTAATAAAACACTGATGGATAAATGGCAATCGTGGTTTGTCGACGCAGAATTTTCTGTAGAAACATTGCCATCATACAAACCCCAAGTGGCGGCCAACCCATTAACGGCCTTTACCTTATTGCCAGTAGAAAGTCGTTATCGATTTATGCTTGAGCGCGCGCAAAACACCATTATGGGTTATATCAAAGGTCCCGTGTGCAGAGGACAAGTCGCGCTTAACGTCATTAACGATCGATTCTGGGTGTTCTTTGTCGACCCAGACATTGCAGCCTCTGAAAAAGTAAATGCTTTTTACGCTTCTCAAAAAGAAAACCTCCACCTTCCCGCTGAAAAAGATAGCTCAGCCCTTGCGGTAAACTGGGTTAAATACGCAAAGCGCCAAGGCGAATATATGCGTGCAAGAACCACCTTTTTGAACAATGAATTCAAAAATGAAGAGCATTTGAGTGTGTCGAGTATATGGGATGGCGACGGCGATAATACCAATGCCAGCTTAACCGTATTTCGTCATTTCGATAATGCCACAGTTGTTAAGGGGATGGTTGGCCAGCCCACTAAAACAGCATGGGTGATTGACTATGCCTTGTTAGAGCGCATTCACTATTTGCTTGTGGCTGGCTTTGATGTTTACGGCAATTATGGCCATCAGTTATTGACCCGTTTGTACATGGATTTCTTGCGCATGGAAGGTGAATCGAACTTCCTTAATCTGCTTCCTCCAACTACCCGCCATGACCTTCTCGACGATTGGTATCAAAACGCAAGCCCTGAACTTACCGATTATTTGGAAGGTGATATCAACAGTTTCGAACAACCTTCTGGCATAGCGTTCGAAACAGATAATCCTCAACAAGAACTTTATCAATTGTTATCGCAATACTTGGCTAAGGTTCAACCGAACGCCTCAACCTACAATAAACGTTTGCTATCAGCTGAACAGTTCGAAGCATTAGAGCGCTTAGATTCACTTCCTGCTCAACAAGCGACCTTGATGCCTGAAACTACCATGATTGTGATTCAAGACGACAAAAACCCAGACAACATTGATGTATTCACTGCCCTTAGAAATAGTGCGCATTACAATGTAAATAGCCTATTTGAAGAAGAGGAAAACCGGGAGCCTTCTAAAGATTCAATCACGCTAGTTCATGGTTTGTTGGGCAGTTACCCTGACGCATTCTGGTATATCAATGCCTCAGAAATAACGTCTTCGATTGAGAAGCTTAAATCTATTAAAAGCGAAGCCGATTACAAAGCCTTGCTCAACGATGTTGGCATGCGCCGAACCAACCCTAACTTTTGGGCGTTTAGTGATAAACTAATGCAATGGTCTAGCGAGCGCTATCCTATTGAAGGCGGTCTTCTCGACTATAATCGGTTAGAAGATCGCTAAACCTTGCGCTGTGTGCCGTTTAACGCTTTTCTTTTGCAAAAAACCTGTGCTAATGTCCAACCATTGGAAATGAAAGGACATTAGCATTCCATGCCCTATCAAACCGTTGCTTTAATTGGAAAACCTCAGCACGCTGCAACCCACGACAGCCTGAACATTCTTGCCGAATATTTATTGGCAAAAGGCTGTAAATTATTGGTTGAGGAAAGTATTGCTGAAGAACTTGAAACCGAAAACTTCAAAAGCTGTAACCTTGTCACTATTGGCAAAGAGGCTGACCTTGCCGTTGTGGTAGGCGGTGACGGCAGCATGCTTGGTGCAGCACGTGTGCTCGCTCGCTTTGACATTCACGTTGTCGGTGTAAACCGCGGAAATCTCGGCTTTTTAACTGATATCCACCCCGATGATATTGTTCAACAACTTGACCTTATCTTTAACGGTGAATGCGTAGTAGAAGAGCGCTTCTTACTAGAAGTAGAAGTTTATCGACACGAAAAGCTTAAAAGTAACAACTCTGCTGTAAACGAAGTGGTGCTTCACCACGGAAAAGTTGCCCATATGATGGAATTTGAAATTTACATCGATGAGCAATTTGTATTCAGTCAGCGCAGCGACGGATTAATAGTAGCCACACCTACAGGTTCAACGGCTTACTCTTTATCAGCGGGCGGCCCTATTATTATGCCCAAGCTAGATGCACTTACGTTGGTACCCATGTTTCCTCACACACTGAGCAGCCGTCCAATCGTTGTTGATGCTGACAGTCAGGTATCGATGAAAGTATCAAAGGTTAATAGTGACTCGCTACAAGTGAGTTGCGATAGCCATATTGTTCTGCCGGTGCTACCTGGCGATGAAATTCGAATAAACAAAAGCGTAGACAAACTCCATCTTGTTCACCCTAAGGGCTACAGCTACTTCAATGTACTTCGTAAAAAGTTAGGTTGGGGTAGTAAGCTTTACTAACCTCCCTGCTCCATTTAGTTGATTCCATGTGCATTTATTACATAAGCCTGTAGCATTTTCTTGATTGCTACAGGCTTGAAAAATAAAGATTTTTTAATCTTCTCTAATTTCCTTAACGAAAACCAAGACTTATAGAAATATAAGTTTTCGGCATACCTGTTGCACCTATTACAACAAGTCGTCAGCACAAGGTCTTTGTTATTTGGCCTAAATGATGTTTCGCATCCCGCTGACTTATTTGCATTCAATAGGAGATATCATGAGTAACACCAATATCAAATTTACAGCCCCTGGAATGGATAATGATGCAGCTGCCAAAACAATCAAGGTATTGGATCAGCGATTGGTTGCACTATTAGATTTACAGTTAACGTTGAAGCACATTCATTGGAATGTAGTAGGACCAAATTTTATCGGTGTGCATGAAATGTTGGACCCGCAGGTAGATGCGGTACGCGAAATGACCGACACAATTGCAGAGCGAATTGCTACATTAGGTGGCGTACCGAAAGGTACACCAAAAGCCATTGTTGAAGGCCGCAGCTGGAACGATTATGAATTGGGTAAAGGTTTAGTACTTGACCACCTTAAGGCGCTGGATGCCGTATATGACGGTGTAAATGGTGACCATAGAAAAGCGTTAGAGCTTTTAGGTGAAATTGACCCAGTATCGGAAGATATGATCACCGGCCAACTTGCAGATTTAGAACAGTTCCAGTGGTTTGTGCGCGCGCACATTGAGTCTGGCAGCGGTGAACTACAGCAATAGAATACATTCACTGTGTTTGCAGATTGTGATTCGAACTATCTGCAATAGATTAAAGTTGTAATGTTAAGGAGAGCTTCGGCTCTCCTTTTTAAGTTTTCCCTTCGCGGCGAATCCGAATTATCGGTTATTCATAACCCACCCTTAAAAGATCGAACCTATACAATTGATTTTACGAATATTATTATCGACGCCGGTTGTTTTTAAATAAATTTTTTGCGACTTAACTTTACACAACACAAATACTGTATATATTATCAGTTACTGTATATATCATCATGTTCAACTTATTCGAGTGTGGTTATGTTAGCGCATCTTTCTATTTCAAATTTTGCTGTTGTAAAACAATTATCGGTTCAACTGGAAAACGGGTTGACTGCTATAACCGGTGAAACCGGTGCAGGTAAATCCATCGCCATTGATGCTTTAAGTTTGTGCTTAGGCGAGCGCGCTGATGCCAATGCGGTGCGAAAAGGCAGCGCAAAAGCGGAGATCATTGCTCACTTTTCTCTAAACGGCAATGTATTAGCTAAAGCCTTCCTCGATGAACATGAGCTCACCTCAGATGAAGATGAGAATAGCTGCTTTATTCGCAGAGTTATTTCAAAGGAAGGCCGTTCAAAAGCTTTTATCAACGGTATTCCCGCCTCACTTCAGCAGTTAAAAGGCTTAGGCCAGTTTTTGTTGGCCATTCACGGTCAAAATACTCACCTACAGTTGCTGAAAGAAGACCATCAAAGGGAATTCGTCGATGGTTACGCTAAGCACAACGACATATTAGTGCAGGTTAGAGAAACCTACTCTCTTTGGCGTGATAAGCAGCGCACGTTAAAGGCGCTTCAAGAACAAGCCCAGCAGCGCGAAGACAGAATTCAGCTGTTAACTTATCAGGTTCAAGAACTTGATGAATTCGCCATTGAAGAGGGTGAATTTGAAGAGTTAGAAATAGAGCACAAACGCCTGAGTAACGGGCAAAGCCTTTTAGAGCAAGCACAGACTAGCGTATACAATTTATATGAAAGCGATGAAGGCAACGCACTGTCAGTTATACAAAGCAGTATTGAACGTTTAGGCGAATTAGAGGCGCACGACGCTAGTTTAACGCCAATCATTGCAATGCTTAATGATGCAGCAATTCAAGTAGAAGAAGCGGCAGGAGAGCTACGTAGCTACTGCGATCACTTAGAGATCGATCCACTTCGCTTACAGCAAGTTGAGGCGCGCTATGCGAAGGCGATGGAACTTGCCCGTAAACATACTGTGATGCCAGAGGGACTTTATCAGCATCACCAAGAGCTAGCCGCCGAATTCAATGCTTTATCGGAACAGGAAACACTGTTAGGTACGCTTGAAGGCGAAGTAGAAGAAGCACGAGCAACGTATTTAACCGCGACCAAAGCGCTTTCTGAGAGCAGGCAACGTGCTGCTGGTAAGCTAAGCGAAGATATTGAAGTGCAAATTCGCCAAATGAATATGCCCCACGCAAAAGTGGATATTCAGATTCAATACGACGAACTTAAGAAGCCGGTGAGCACAGGTCTAGATACCGTAGAATTTAAAGTGTCTACCAACCCTGGTCAAGATGCAGACAAATTAGAAAAAGTCGTATCAGGTGGTGAACTTTCTCGTATAGGACTGGCTATTCAGGTTATCGCGAGCGGCCATCACGCTACCCCTACTATGATTTTCGATGAAGTCGATACGGGCATTAGCGGCCCAACAGCATCAATCGTTGGCGGGCTTTTACGTAAATTAGGTAAACAATCGCAAGTAATGTGTGTTACCCATCTACCTCAAGTAGCGGCACAGGCACATAATCAATTGTTTGTTACCAAGCTTACCGACGGGGAAAGTACTGAAACCCAGATGTTGGCGTTGACGAAGCAAGACAGGATCGATGAGCTTGCAAGACTATTAGCCGGTGATAAAGTAACCAAGTCGGCGCTAGCGAATGCAAAAGAACTGCTTAAAAGCGCAGCATCGAACTAAAATGCAGTTGATTGGTCATAGTTGTCAATGTAGCATGCCTTCGCGCTTGCAATAAAACAGTCTCGAAATTCGCTTTAGCGAAGTTCATTGACACTAACAAAGGCAATACTGGACAAATTAACGCATGAAGTTGCAACACCTATTAGTAATTCTTGGTATCACACTAACATCAACCGCTTGCTCGAACTGGATTTATCGAATCGACGTTCCTCAAGGAAACTTCCTTGATCAAAGAGATGTGGAAAAGCTGCGCGTTGGAATGACAAAAGAACAAGTTATTTATGTACTAGGTAACCCTGTTGTTCAAGACTCATTCGACGATGACACTTGGTACTACGTTTACGATATGAAGCGCGGTATGAAAAAGCGTGGTGAAGATTTTCAAAAGCAAATGGTGATTAACTTTGTAGACAACAAAGTGACAACGGTTGAAGGTGACTTCGAGTTATCTGAAGACTTCAATACACCGCTTGATAACTAATTTTGTTTAAAAGGTAGCGTTTCTCGCTACCTTTTTTGTTTCTAATACCCTTCATAAAAACGTCTGTTTTTTTAGAGATATATCGCTTACTTACTTGAGGTTTATATGGAACATAGTTTTTGGCACAGTAAATGGCAAAAGAACGAGATTGGATTTCACGAACCTGAAGGCAATGCACTTTTAGTAAAGTATGCGTCTTTTCTGTTTGGCGACGATAGTTCTAGCACATCTTTAAAGCGCATTTTTGTACCACTATGTGGAAAGACCCGTGATATTGGTTGGTTACTGGCTCAAGGTTGTGAAGTGGTTGGTGCTGAGCTAAGCGAAGTGGCTATTATACAGCTTTTTGAAGAGCTGGGAGCCGAGCCTACCGTTACCCCAACAGCAAAGGGTAAGGTTTATGCTAAAGACGGCTTAACCATACACGTGGGCGATATTTTTAAACTCACATCAAGCGACATAGGTGACGTTACAGGTGTTTACGACAGAGCCGCTTTAGTTGCACTGCCCAGTCCGCTTCGCGAGCAATACGCTGCGCATTTAATGGCCATTACTCAATGCGCCCCCCAGCTAATCATTTCTTTCGAGTATGACCAGAATGAAATGGCCGGCCCTCCCTTTAGCGTAAACGAAAAAACCGTCGACGCTCTTTATTCAGCGGACTACAACATTCAAAGGTTAGAGCGCTCGGTGCTTGAAGGCGGTTTGAAAGGCAAAGTAGACGCTGATAATTTGGTGTTTCAATTACTCGCTAAATAAACTTATTTTGCATTGAAACTCACAAATACTTGACTGAAGCGTTAGCAACTTGGCTGTTTAAAAATCGTTTTATTGTTGAGTGACGTTAAGCGACACGAAAAAACCTGTTTACGTGAGGGGTTATTTTTCTCGCCATGCCCGATCAATAGTGTCGGAAAGTGGTTGAAGTAAATATTCTAGAGCGGTGCGCTCACCGGTTTGTACAAACACTTCTGCTGGCATCCCGGGAATAAGACCTTCTGAAGGAAGCTTCGCAAGCTCTTCTGCTGCTATACTTACGCGAATGATGAAATAAGTCATACCCGAACGCTCGTCTAACATGCTGTCAGCTGAGACATACTGAAGCATTCCTGTCAGTTCAGGTGTTGTCCTTTGCTGAAAACCAGAGAGTTTGACTCGTGCACTTTGCCCCACCAGTAAGTCATCTACATCCGTAGGTAATACTTGTCCTTCAACAATAAGCGCGTCATTGTCTGGAACAATCTCCATGAGCAATTGCCCTGGGACTACTACTCCTCCTTCGGTATGCACATTTAAACCTACAATTAACCCATCAACAGGGGCTTTAACGACCATTTGTTGCAGGTGGTGTGTTGCAGCATTAGCACGCTCTTGTAAATCAATGATCTCTGACTCAACATCTTGCAGTTCAGCTAACACCTGCTCATGGAAACTGCGCTTCACTCTGATAAGCTCTAAGCGCTTTTCATCAATACTCGCTTTCGCACTGGCAATGGATGAAACAAGTTCGCCAGCCCTTCCCTCAAGTTGGGCCAAATTCCTTTCTAGCTCAAGCAGACGCTCATTTCCTACTAACCCTCTAGCTTTAAGGTTTTTAAGGTTGACCAGTTCGTCTTTACTTATTTCTATTTGGGTTTGAGTAGAGGCTTGTTGACTTTCAAACCCCGATATTTGTGATTTGAGGTTTTCAATTTGTTGATGCAGAATTTCTTGTTGGGACACCTGAACAGAACGCCGAATCGAAAATAAGGATTGCTGAGCGTCAATCAGGCTATTTTTATCTTCATGCTCTCTATGTAAAAACCGCGTGAAATCGGGCTGGTCAGTATTGTCCCTCTCGGCTTGTAAACGACTACGTTTCAACTCTGCTGTGAACAGTGCCCCCGCGACTATTCCTAATGAAGACTTTGCTTGAACGGGATCTAAAATTACCAATGTATCGCCCTTTTTCACGCTCTGTCCGTCAGAAACCAATATTTGATTAACAATGCCTCCGTCAAGGTGTTGAATTTGTTTACGGTTGGAGTCTACTTTTAGTTGACCTACTGCGATAATAGCACTGGCGAGTTTCGCTGAAGACGCCCAAGCCGTCGCTCCTACAAGAAATACCAGTAAGATAGTCAGGCCAGACACAATGGGCCCTTTCAGTGATGTCTTAATTTTAGGTAAATCGTCGTTAGCTATATTCATTTTTAGGTACCTGTTTTTTGAACAGCAGGCCTGACGAGTTTAGCCATGATTTCATTGGTGGGGCCAAAAGCAGCAAGCGCACCGTTTTGCATGACTAATAACTTATCCGTTAAGTTCATGAGAGCTGGGCGATGCCCTATCACTAGAACTGTAGCGCCATGTTCCTTCAGCGCTTTTACCGCAGCAGCGACGGTACGTTCCGCTTCTGCGTCTAAAGAAGACGTGGGTTCATCAAGTAGAATGAGCTTTGGCAACCCAAAAACTGCCCGCGCTAGCGCTATTCTCTGCCTTTGCCCACCAGACAAAACGTCATCAAAGTTATCAGCAGCGAAGTTATAACCATTATCCAAGCTAAGGATCATTTCATGTACACCTGCAAGCTGTGCTGCCTGCATAATTTCGTTTGGATCTGCATCGGTGAAGCGGCTGATGTTCTCCGCAATCGTTCCAGGAAAGAGCTCTACGCTTTGAGGTAAGTAACCTATATGTGGCCCTAGTACTTTTCTGTCCCATTGGGAGTAAGTCGCTCCATCAAGGCGAATTTCACCGTGATTAGGTTCATAAAGCCCTAAAAGCAATTTTCCCAAAGTACTTTTACCCGCTGCATTAGGCCCTGTTATTCCAATGACCTCACCCGGATTTATCGTTAAGCTTACATCTCTTATCAGCGGCTTTTCACTGTTCGGAAACTGAAAAATAACGTTTTGAACGGTCAACTTGCCTTTTGGTTCTGGCAAAGGCAGCGGCTCAGTCAAGGGGGGTAAATTATTTTGATATTCTAGTAATCGTTCCCTCGCATCACGGGCAGCAATAACCAAGCGCCATCCAGTTATAGAGGCTTCAATAGGTGCTAGGCCTCTTCCCATTACAATTGAGGCGGCAATCATCACACCAGGTGAGGATTCTTGCTCAATTACAAGGAATGCTCCCATTCCCAAAATACCTACCTGGAGCGCAAACCTCAGGCCTTTAGATATTGCCGAAATACCGCTACTACGGGAATTGGCAAGGCCTCCAAAACTCAAGCTTTTTAAATGAGGAATATTCCATTTAGCAAGAATATGACTGCTCATCCCCATTGCATAAACTGCATTCTGGTTTTTTCCGCACACATCCGTATAGCGATGAGCCTGGCTAGATGCATTTTGACTGTCTTTTTGCGCGACACGGGTCATCTTCTCGCCTAAAAGCGCCAAGCTAAAAAGTACAATAGCGCCTGCCAGCGCAATATGCCCTAACATGGGGTGGAGTATATAGATTAACGCTAGATAAAGCGGTGTAAACGGTGCGTCCATTATTGCAGTGAGTGCCGGCGATGAAAGAAAACTGCGCACGGTGTCTACATCACGTAGTGGCTGGCTATGCCCTCCCTGTTCAATAATGTTTTTAAATAAGTAACCGCTCACTGTTTTATCGAAAGCATTACCTAAACGAGTGAGTAAAATCCCGCGAACGATGTCTAACGTGGCCAACACAATCAGTGCAACCAAAGCAAAAATAGTCAGGAAAAGTAGAGTGGCATGACTGCCTGAAACCAATACTCGATCATAGACCTGCAACATGTATAGAGGGGAGACCAGCATCAACAGATTAATGGCTAAACTAAACAAAAAAACATAAAGGAGCGCTGACTTAATATTAGCCAACGCTTTGTTCACAGGCATCAATCCATTGCCATTCTTCATAGTCACTGTCCGTAAAGATTAAGGCGTGCTTAGATTTGGCGTTTTACACTCTTCTTCGAACAAGCATCAATATCAAACCTAGTGACAATATTGACAGCGCTGAAGGTGCATTAGCTTGAACGACTGGATCGTACTCTATTTGAAATGCCAAATCGACATCAAAACCGTATAAGTTTACTGCTCCCGATGGGGAGAATGAATTCAGTTGCATTCCGGGTGCACCAAAGACATTTGATGTCGCAGCATTAACCCAACCAAAAGCATAATTATTGTTATTTATTAAATCGGCACCAATATTTAGAAAATAATCGCCCGGCCCTAATTCGAAATTAACCAGTTCAATTTCATGTAGAAACATTCCGGTAACCCCAGCAACAGCTTCTTTGGTGAAAATTCCCCCCGGACCAGAAGCGCCTGTCGCACTAAATAATGGCGTGTTATGGTCAAATCCCGGTTCATTTTTAAAAAGCCTAAGTGAAATGAAGTCACTTGCAAGACCGAAAGCTGAATTTTCGATAGACCAGAAGGTAATCTTGGTAATTGAGGAAGTTTGTGACAGAAAGAATTCATCTAATAATGATGGGGGCCCGAAGTTTGTATCCGCAACAGATCCGACAGCTGCTGGAAAGTTGACGGGGGCGTTAGTAATCAACGCTGCGTTCGCTTTTGAAGAACTCAAACTTAGTATACACAGCAGTACGGTCAACACTAATCCATACTTTGAACACGAATGTTTCATATATCTTCCTTAATCTCGGTGTTATTTGCTATCTAACTAACCAACTATAAGTCTACATACAAAACGTTACTGCTTGTTTGCAACCGCGTGACCTTACTACCTTGTAGTTTTATTTTAGCAATTATTAAGCCACTAAAATTTCATTTAAAATTCAATACGCTAAAAATAAAGTTGGGTGTCGCCACCCAACACTGTATAAAAACCAGACACCTTTATCGAATCAAGTAATCGTCATATTGCGTAAACTGCAAATCACTATCCTCGAACTCTAACGCAAGTTCAGCATTTATTGCCTGTTTTTCATCGCAAGCAGTAAGCGCTGCCGACTGCTTGCCTCGTTGTAAAGCGTAATTCAGCGTCATCGCTTTGCTCATACCAGCACTATCCGTTGATAGTTGGGCGAAATCAAATTCAACATTGCCCTCAACTTCGGCAGACAAAGACAAACTGCTCTCGCTAGGCGCTCCTTGGGCTTCTATCAAGTCAGGCACCACTGGCAGTGTTGAAACCATATCGTCTTTGACCTCTATAGATTCTTCTTCAAGTTGAGTCAGCGTGACTTCACCCGTTGTTTCCAGCTCGTTCGATACTGCGGCTTGGCTTTCATCTTGCTCATCGTCAGATTCAATCGGATCTGATATCACAGGTAATGTAAACATAATATCGTCATCGATTTGAATGACTTTCGCTGTTGGATCAAGCAGTGACACTTCATCACCATAAACCGCTTCACCAAAGCCTACAGATACGCCTTCATCTGGTTCCTCATCCGAGTCGATGGGTTCTTCCACCACCGGCAGTGTTGAAACGATGTCTTTTTTGCCTTCGAGTGCCTTAGCTGACTCGGGACCAACATCGTTTGTATTCGCCGCGTTATCGCTTGGGTTAGATGACACTTTTTCGCTGTCATTTTCATCTGACTCAACAGGGTCTGATACTACAGGTAACGTTGACATCACGTCTTTATCATGAGCTGGTAGTGCCAGCTCCTGCGTGTTGTCCTTATCGCCTGCTGCAGCATCAACATCTAATGCCATTACAGATGCTCCAACCAACCTTACTGGGGTAGGCAATATCGACTTAACGTCATTTTCAGTTGTTTCGGGAATGGTTACCACATTTGGCAGCGGTGTTACCCTTGAACTATTGTCAAATTCATCAGCTGGGTTAATTAATTCTGGTGTAGGTAGAATGGCCATCATAGCGTCCTGCGTTACTTCTAAAGTACTGTTAGCGACGTTTGCGACATTGTCATTCCCACGGAACCCCACTTGAATAGCGTCAATGAGTAATTCACTGCCTGTATTAGCCTCTCCTGACGCTGCAACTCCACTGTCGTCAGCATAACTTCCATAGACAAATTGTCCGTTGACATCATAAGCGCCTGCGGTAACCACAAAGTAGTCGAATGCACTTTGAGTAGTAAAGTTCATTGAGACCTCACCACTAGCGCTACCGGTAACCAAATATTCATCAACTAGGTTACCGCTTTCATCAAAGAACTGGACTCTGGCTTGTTCATCAAGATTTCCTGATTCATTAGCATACAAATCAGTAAAGATAATTTCGCCACTCATCGCTGATGTATCAATATCGAACCGAATTCCCTCGGTACCGTCTAACTGCTGGAAGAAAGAGCCCGTTTGTGATGTGCGCCCAGATACACCTAAGTGTCCGAAAGCAACATCTTGCCCCTCAATACGCCAAGAGTCCCAACCAACGAAAGACATTGCTGACCATGCTTCATTTAGATCGGCGGTATTCGATTTGTGCGCCAATGTAATTCCTTCATCGGTCCAACCATTCTGCCACGCATTTGGATCGAAAAAATTAAAGAAACCAGGAACATCACCAACACGTGTACCAACGTCTACATCATCTACAACACCCACATCATATGTGCCAGACGCAGTGACAAGCTGAACACTAACTTCGTATAGACCAAGGTCACCGTACTCGTGTAACAAAGCGCTTGGATCGTTAAAGCTTTCAGACGTGCCATCCCCCCAATCGACTATCACTTCCAAGACATCCTCATCACTGGATATTTGCAATTCAAGCTGTACTTCTTGGTCGCGAAGGGTAAATTCCTGAATAGACCCCGTTGCCGTAGGTTCGCTGATTTCTTCGTTTACCGTTATTGTGGTGATGGCAGCAACAAACTCTCCATCTTCATCAGTAATAAGGAGCTCTATGGTTGGGTTAGTAATTGTTCCGTCATAGCTATGAACGTAATCCCCTGCTCCGGTGTAAACAGAAGTTGTTCCATCTCCCCAGTTAATGACGGCATCTGAAATAGTATCGTCACCTGGATCGACCACCTCTCCAAAGTTGATAGTAAACGGTGCATTAGCATCAACGCTCGCGTCCGATGAAACTGACGTAGCCGGCGCTACATTGTTGATGGTGACATCGACGGTGCCTGCGTCAAACGTGCCTTCGTCATTCACGATCTGCACACTGATAGTGGCACTACTGTCACCATCTGCGAAGGTATGAGTAACATCACCTAGCTCAGTAACCGACTGCACCGTAGAGCCATCACCCCAGTCAATAAGGTATTCGGACACAGGATCAT
This sequence comes from Alteromonas sp. Cnat3-28, assembly GCF_022348265.1. Classification (NCBI taxonomy): domain Bacteria; kingdom Pseudomonadati; phylum Pseudomonadota; class Gammaproteobacteria; order Alteromonadales; family Alteromonadaceae; genus Alteromonas; species Alteromonas sp. Cnat3-28. The sequence continues at coordinate 293 of NZ_JAKREY010000019.1, read as the reverse complement.
CACCGGGCTCTACCAAGTCTGCTAACGTGAGGGTGTACACACTGCCCTCGTCTGTCTCACTAGCGCCGCTTACGGTGATGGATGGTGCGACGTCGTTCACTGCAACGCCAAGGCTTGCTGCTGTATAGGTGCCGTCTTCATCGGTTACTATCAAGCTAATAACTGGCGCGCTATTGCCATCAGCAAAGGTATGGCTGTAATCACCCGCTCCTGTGTAGGCTGTGGTCGTGCCATCCCCCCACTCTATAACCGCATTGGTCACCGTGTCATCGCCAGGATCAAGGATGTCGCTA
>NZ_JAKREY010000018.1:0-80668 GCF_022348265.1 Alteromonas sp. Cnat3-28 | reverse complement strand
AGAGCTGTTGCTTGCCGAATAAGATTCACTATGCGACAGTGGAAAACTGCACTCAAATGGTACAGCTCCATAGTCGACGGGGCCTGGACCGCAGGCACATGGAATTAAATTCGTGGGGATCCCTCAGACTCTGACCCCATTATTGGGAGGCGCTTTTTGCCTGCATAGTGACGGGTGCTCTGTTGGAGAGCAGCAGATAAACCATGCTGGCGATGATTAACCCTACAAACCATGCGTAGGCGTAAAGCGTATCGAAAATAGCTGGCACGCTTTCTACAAACCCCGCCGCGTGCATAAAGCCAGGAATATTAGGCAAAATACCAATAACAAGTGCAGTCACACCCGCCATGTTCCAGCCATTGTTCGCACCATATTCGCCAGCGTGTTGAAATAGCGCATCTATGTTTAAGGTCGATTTTCTTAAGATAAAATAGTCGGCAATTAGAATACCCGCGATAGGGCCAAGCAGCGCAGAATACCCGGTAAGCCATGTAAATAAATAGCCCCCCGCTGTTTCAAGCAGCTTCCAAGGGAAGATAGCAACGCCGATACCAGCGGTTATATAGCCGCCCATTTTGAAGCTTATGTTCGAAGGCGCCATATTCGAAAAGCCATAAGCTGGGGCTACCATGTTAGCGGCTAGATTTGTGGTTAACGTTGCAAGTGCTAATGCTGCAAGCGCCAACACCACACCCATGCCGCCCATTCGACCGGCTAGCGCAACAGGGTCCCATATGGCCTCACCATAAATGGTGACCGTTGCTGACGTTACCGCTACACCGATAAAGGCAAACAGCGCCATGGGTAATGGCAAGCCAATAGCTTGGCCCAACATTTGGTCTTTTTGTGATTTTGCAAAACGCGTGAAATCGGGAATGTTCAACGCCATGGTTGCCCAGAAGCCCACCATAGAGGTTAAGCCCGCGAAGAAGGCTGTCCAAAACTGCCCTTCTTTGGCTCCACCTTCTACAAACTGAGACGGCGTTGACAACATTTCGCCAAACCCACCAGCATTAACGTATGCCCAACCAAGAAGCGCTAAGCCCATTAAGATCAAAAATGGTGCAGCAAAAGTTTCAAGCCAACGAATAGATTCGGTACCGTGTTTTATAAAAACCAAGTGCATCGCCCAGAAAGCGAAGAAGCACAGAGTTTGTGTGATATCGATACCTAAAAATGGTAGTGCCTGCCCCACAAATGCGTCGCCGCTCACGCTATTTAAAATAACGTAAATAGCACTGCCGCCAACCCATGTGTTAATTCCAAACCAGCCACATGCAACAAGCCCACGGGCCAAAGCAGGAATTTTCGCGCCTTTGGTGCCAAATGCGCTACGTAATAATACGGGAAAAGGTAAGCCGTATTTTGCACCTGCATGACCAATTAGCATCATAGGTACAAGCACGATAATGTTGCCCAACAGTACGGTGATAACCGCTTGATACCAATTCATGCCTTCTGATACCAGGCCCGCAGATAAGAGGTAAGTAGGTACACAAACCACCATCGCAACCCATAATGCCGCATAGTCTTTCCACACCCAGGTTCTGGTTTCCGCGTTGGTTGGCGCTAAATCTTCATTCCATAAATCGCCATCGTAATGGGAAGGTTTTGTCATGGTCTGATTGTTGGTGTTATCCACGATCTATTTCCTTATTGGGTTTGCTATTACTTGTTGCTTCTTTTTACACAGCGTCATGCTCGGCAAAGCGGTAGGTCAAAAATACATCAGCACTCTCAACGGCGTAACGATTAGATTAGAGGCTCGCTGCTAACCTTTATTGGGGCCTGCTGATCTTTGGTGTACAACAAAGGTCAAAAGGCCTTGGCAAAAAAGAAAAGCAAAAATACTGCCGCTTCGCGCGCTTTGTTAACGCAAAACCTAAATACCGTTTTGCTACGTCGGTATTTAGGTTAGCGACGCATGTTTCTTTTTAGAAGTAGGTGATACGCTTTATATTGTTAAATAAAGCGCAACTACGCTAATTAGAAATTACGTCTTACCGTTACGCCATACGTCCTAGGCTTCGCATAGGAAATCTGGCTGGTTCCATAAAAACCAGTTACGTCAAAGCCAATAAGTTCATGGTCTGAGTCAAACAGGTTATCTACATAAGCCGCTATTAGCCACTTGTCCTCAGCGTCTACCCAGGTTAAACGAGTATCAGCCGTGGCATAGCTATCAATTTCATGAGCGGTAAAATTCCGCGCATTGTGAAAGGTTTCCGACTGATAATTGGCTGACAGTTGGGCTGCCATATTGCCGTCAAAGGCATCCCAGTTATAGCGAAGCATGGCAGACGATTGATACTCTGGGGTAAATGGCGGTGTTGTATCAGCAAAGTACCCCGAGGCCACTTCTAAGTCTTCAACCACTGCATCGGTATATGAAAAGTTAACCATTACATCTAAGCTGTCTGTCGGGGTTAAGAACACTCCTAATTCAACGCCACTAAATGAGGCTTCTTCGTTTGACACTACCCCCGCATTATTCACCCACGAAAACGACTGGTAATCGCTGTAGTCATAATAAAAAACATTGGCATTAAAAACGCCGCTTCCCTGCATAAAACTGTGCTTTAAACCCGCTTCATACGCAGTAAGTTCTTCAGGTTCGTATAAGCTGAAACCTCCTTGAAGCGGGGCATTGAAACTCCCCGCTTTTACGCCCCGATTGATGCCTGCATAGTACAAACTATTACCCACACTGTATTCCAGCTGTAGCTTGGCCGACCACAGGTTTTGATCGTTAGAATCGACCAAAGTTTCTAAAGACGTCGTAGTGGTATCAATTTCAATGACGCGGTCGTTAGTATTCTCGTTTTGATACACATTACCCATAAAGTCTTTGTCTTCACGGGTGTAACGCAACCCACCAACCAGAACAAGATCGTCACTCAGGCTATAGTCTATTTGCCCAAATACAGAATAAGACTCGGTTTCAAGAGACACCAAGGTGTTATTTTCTTCACCGCCTAAGAAAAAGGTGGTGGGTGAACCCGCCAAGCCTTGGCTATAGTCCGTATCGATAGACAGATAATAAAGCCCCCCAACCCACTTTAAGTCTGCGGATTCACCTGAGAAGCGAAACTCTTGGCTGAACTGCTCTATGGTGCTGTTAGATTGAAAAATAAGTTCGGGTGACGCGGTTTGGTCGGAGTCGAGGCCAACGGTACGTTTAAACTCTTTGAAATCAGACATGGCGAAGAAATCGAAGCTTTCAAATGCATAGTCTAATGTTGCCGCGAGGCCTTTTGACTTGATCTTGTTTTGATCGTCAAAGGCAAAGTCTTTATTTACTTTATTGCCCGCCCCATCAGGGTCGAAGTTACCGTTGAAGTCGCCGCCTTGCACAGGACGGAAAGGATCGCCATTGAAGTTGCCGTCTACGCACACGCCTGCCTGAATAGTGTCGCAGCCAAGTGGGTCGTCAGCAGCGTAAATAACGTCAATCACATTGCCGTCGGCATCTTTTATCTCGGTGGTATTCACCACCTGATAAGGGCCTTCACTTTTGGTTGTATCTGACCAGTTTCCGCTTAGCAGTAACGAGCCTTGCTCACCTATATCGAACAGCAGCTGAGCACGAAACGCTTTAGTATCATCGTTGTACCCATCTTCCCCGCCTCCCACAGAGCCTAAACGGGTATCGGGTGCAGCACCGTCTTCATAAATATTCTCTAGTATCTCACCTTGTTGATTGGTAAACCCAGAAAAGCGACCATAAATGCCGTCTGCTAGTTCGCCTGATATCGCCCCTTCGAAGCGGTATTGTTCGAAACGTGCGGCAGTAAATTCCGCGTAGCCTTCTGTATCTGCAGTGGGCTTGGCGGTAACCGTATTAACCAGTCCGCCTGTGGCATTTCTTCCGAATAATGTTCCCTGTGGGCCTTTAAGAATTTCGATGCGAGCCACATCGAATAAACCAAAGGTTTGTGCTTGGGTACTGGCTAAATAGCCACCGTCAACGTATACGGCCACCGGCGCTTCCGCCAAGTCAGCGTAATCGTTTTGCACCACGCCTCGAATATTGAAAATAGCACGCTGACCACCGATATCACCGGCCAACGATACGCCAGGGGTAAACGCGATAAGCTCAGTACTGCTTTCAAGGCCAAGCGCCTCTAATTGTTCACCAGAAAACGCAGTAATAGCGATCCCTACATCGCTTATATTCTCGTTGCGCTTTTGCGCGGTAACTTCAATACTTTCCCAAACATTCTCTGCAGCAAAGGCCGCTGGCGTACTTAACGCCATAGCTACGGTTAACGCCAGCAGACGCTTGTGTGTGTTTAACGTTTGCATGTTTTACTCTCGTTTATAGTTCTTTTTAACAAGCCTTGCGGCGGTGTTGTCCCGATATTTTTATAAGAGTAACGGTCGACGTGAACTGCATATCGATTGCCACTGGGGTGCAAACCTAAGGCAGGACTGGAGAGGAACTGCCAAAGGCTTGCGGTTTTAAATTGTTATTATTGATGGCTCATGGCTGAGCCTAAATCTCTGTTCTTTTACCTGCTGCGAACAACTTTGCGCCATAAAGGCTTAATTGTTACCGTGCGTGGGCAAAGTTCTTATGGTCATTTATGGTTAATCAAGGTCAGTACGCCATGACATTAACTTGGAAATGAAAAGCTCACTCCTTCTCGAATGCCGCTTGAAGGCCAACGTTGAGTAATGGTTTTGCGTTTGGTGTAAAAGCGTACGCCATCCGGGCCGTATGCGTGAAGGTCACCAAAGAGTGAGCGCTTCCAACCACCAAAGCTGTGATAAGACACAGGCACTGGCAGCGGTACGTTTATGCCTACCATGCCTACTTGGATATTGTCTGAGAAGTAGCGGGCAGCCTCGCCATCTCGGGTGAAAATACACGTACCATTGCCGTATTCATGGCTGTCAATGAGCTGCATGGCTTGCTCCATGCTTTTAACGCGCATAACTTGTAGTACAGGGCCAAAAATCTCAGCTTTGTAGCTGGCCATTTCAGGCGTAACCTTGTCGATAAGTGTTGCACCTAAGAAGAACCCGGTCTCGTAGCCTTCTACGCTAGGGTTTCTGCCATCAACAACTACATCAGCCCCTTGCTCAGCCGCACTGGTTATGTAGCCTTCTACTTTCTCTTTGTGCTGAAGTGTAATCAGTGGGCCGAAATCGTTAGTCGCATCGTCAAAAGCTCCTACTTTTAAGCTTTTCATTGCTGATTGCATTTTATCTACAATTTCATCTGCCACTTTGTCACCTACGGCAACCACGACTGATAACGCCATGCAGCGCTCACCTGACGAGCCAAAAGCAGCACCTAAAAGCTGATTCACTGCGTTGTCGATGTCGGCATCGGGCATCACAATAGCGTGGTTTTTAGCGCCACCTAATGCTTGGCAACGCTTGCCATTAGCATTGGCTTTCGAATAGATGTATTCGGCGATGGGCGTTGAACCCACAAAACTCACTGCTTTAATGCGCTCGTCATCAAGTATTTGATCAACCGCTTCTTTGTCGCCATTTATAACGTTAAAAACGCCGTCGGGTAGCCCTGCTTCTTTGAGTAGCTTGGCTAGGAAAATAGCGCAGCTTGGATCGCGCTCAGAGGGTTTTAAAACAAAGGTGTTGCCGCATACAATGGCAAGCGGAAACATCCAAAGGGGCACCATGGCCGGAAAGTTAAACGGTGTAATTCCCGCCACCACGCCAAGAGGCTGAAACTCGCTCCAAGAGTCTATGCTTGGCCCAACATTTTTACTGTGCTCGCCCTTTAACAACTGGGGTGCACCACAGGCAAACTCAACATTTTCGATACCGCGCTGTAATTCGCCTGCCGCGTCGTGGCTTATCTTTCCGTGCTCCGCACCAATTAACGCAATAATTTCATCGGCATGTTCTTCTAGTAAGCTTTTAAATTTGAACATAACGCGAGCGCGCTTACTCACTGGCGTATTGCGCCACTCAACAAACGCATTTTGCGCGCTGACGATAGCGTCGTTTACCGTCGCTTTTGACGCCAGTAAAACCAGTTTTTCTGCCTCGCCCGTCGCTGGGTTATAAACATCTTGCATGCGCCCCTTTGGGGTACAGGTTTCACCGTTTATAAAGTGACCTACTACTTTCATTATCTGTCTAATCCTTTAGTTATACGTCTTTACAAGCGCTGTGATAGCCGCGCTGATAATATAAAAGGGCGTCGGCTTCTGGATCTTGCTTGATATCCACTACCTGGCAAAAAATAACGTCGTGAGTGGCCACACTTTTAACGTCTGTAATAATGCAATCGAAGCTTACTGCAGCATCGGCAAGTCTTGGGCAGCCGGTCGTCGATTCAACCCAATCACCAATTTCAAAGCGTTCGTTCATGGGCGCTTTACCACCGAATGTGTTTGAAATTAACTGATGCTGTGAAGTAAGGGTGTTGATAACCAAATGCGTGCTGTTTTTAAAAACTTGATGTACAGACGCACCGCGATTTAAACAAACCAGCAGCGTTGCAGGGTTATCGCTTACGCTACATACGGCGGTCGCCGTAAAGCCTGCATGTCCTTCTGGGCCAGTGGTTGTAACGACGTTTACCGCTGCCGCTAAACTCGACATACCTTCTCGATAAGCTTCGGGAGTTACCGGGGGTAGCACTTCTGTTACTGCGTTTTTTATTGCTGTAATAGTCATACAAATATCCTTTAAGTTGGCGTTACACGATGTGGCAGGCTTGCTCGAAACTTAAGCGAGGTAAGCGTTTATGTACTTTCTCTTTATCGCCGTAGCCAATGTTCAGTAAGAAATTCACCTTCCACGTGCTATCTGAAAAGAAAGTTTCGTTAAGTAATGTGGGGTTGAAACCAGACATGGCGCCAGCGTCAAGGCCTAGCGCGCGAACGGCGCTTATTAAGTAAGCCCCTTGCATAGAGCTATTGCGCATGGCGGTCTCATAGGCCGCTTCTGGACTTGAAGTAAACCAGCTTTTCGCATCTGCATAAGGGAATAAGGTAGGAAGCTCTTCGTAGAACTCTTCGTCGTAGGCCACTATAACCGTACAGGGTGCGGTCATGGTTTGCTCAACATTACCGCTTGAAAGGCAAGGTTTGAGCTTTTCTCTCCCTTCATCTGAGGTAATAAAAACAAATCGCGCTGGGCTACAATTCGCCGATGTCGAGCCTACTTTTACTAAATCGTACAGCTGTTTCAACACGGCTTCTGAAATAGGGTTGTCGTGCCACTTGGTGTGGGTATGCGCATCGGTAAAGAGTTGGGCTAGTCCAGCCTCGTCAAGCGGGCTAGTTGTTTTAAACTCTGTATTTTGTGTATCAGTCATTTTAAATTCATTCCAGTTTTATCAAATCTTTTAAACACTGCACTATGTTCTCGGTTTTTGCGCTTAGCCCATTTTTAGCTGCTTTAGCGTTGACGCTGTACTTGCAGCTTGCTTAGAAAGTTTTCGCCTCTTTAGCTGAAAACACCCCAAAGCCTGATGCAGTGTCATGTTCACGTTAGGCCACTTGCCCTAAATAGCTGCGCAGCAGTTCATTAAACGCAATTGGGTTTGTAATGCTTGATGCATGCCCGCCGTATTCCATGACCGACAATTCGGCGTTGGGCATAGCTTCAGCCAACATCTGTGAACGCTGCCACGGCACCAAGGTGTCGTCTTTGTTGGCTAGCGCTAACGTTGGTGTGGTGATGGCGTGCAAACTCTTATCAATATTGAACGTACTAAGGGCACCAATGCGGGCGAGCAGGTTTTCCTCGTTAGGGAAATGGTTGAGTAAGTGCGCCTCTTCCTCTGCCAAGTGAGCGGCATTCGCGGTTATCCAATCAGGCGGAAACAGCAGCAGCGCCTGAAGTTGCAAATACATGTCCTTTCTGCCTGCCGCCAATAACGCTTTGCGTATGTTAAAGCAGCGCAATGTGTGCGGATTTGGACTGCTCCACGCATTTACCAGTACTAAACTTTGTAAAAGCTTAGGTTTAGACAAAGCAAGTTCAAGCCCCACCAAACCACCCAGCGCGTGACCGACGAAATGGCACGCTTGCACTTCAAGTTTTTTAAGAAGTGCAGCGAGTTCATCCGCCATATGTGAAATGCTGTAATTCGCTGGCAAGTCACCCACACTTTTGTTGGTGCCAAAATGATCGTAAGCGATCACTCTATAGTCTTGGGCAAAGTCACCTAGTTGCGGCTGCCAAAATTTAGCTGCCCCGCCCAGCCCTGAACTAAACACAATCGTAGGTGCGTCGGGCGACGTCAGACCATGTACTTCGTAATGTAACTTGTTACGCATTTCGCCGTTCATTTCGCCGCTTATGTGGGCGTAGCTTGCCTGCACTTCAGAATGCATAAAGCTCACCTATATAAAACCAGTGGGCGCAGTTCGCGGGAAGTCCAAACATAATCACCTACCCAATGTGTGCTACAGACGCAATTTCAATTAAGGCTTCAGGCTTTACCAGCCCAACCTTAATGCAGTAGCGCGCTGGCTTTTCACCTGGAAAGTATTCGGCGTACACCTTGTTTACCGCGGCGTAGTCATCCCAATCGGTAATAAAAATTGAGTTGAAGGTGACGTCATCCATAGTGCCGCCCGCTTCTTCGATGACACTTTTAATGGTTTCTAGAACGTGGCGCGTTTGTGCTTCGGCGTCACCCACATGGACTACGTCGTTGTTTTCGTCAAACGGTAAGGTACCTGACACATACAGAATATTGTCAGCCATAGAGCCTGGAACAAAAGGAGCTATAGGTGTTGATGTACCTGCTGGAATAATGGCTTTCTTTGGCATGTTCTTATCCTTTTCGTTGCGCTTTCTATGCGTTGCTGCCTAGCGCCTATAAATGGTTTACTTCAATTCTTGCTAACTGATTTATCGTGTTGTTTTTGTCTGCGTGGCTAGTAGATGCTAAGAAGAAAGCACCTAACTCGTCCCTTCAAATACTTCACAGAACTGCGCGGTGGTAGACACCCACCCGAAAAACGTCTGAATGTTGAAAAGTGAGGCCTCGTGAATGTCTGGCGGGCCAGCTTGATATGCCGCATCGGCCAGCACCACACCAAAATATTCCAGGTGGAAGCCATCGCGCAGCGTAGATTCCACACAGACATTGGTTGCAATGCCTGTAAACACTAAGTTGCGAATACCGCGTGCGCGCAGCATGCTGTCTAAATTAGTATTGTAAAAACCGCTGTAACGGGTTTTAGGAATAACGATGTCGCCATCTTGAGGCTTTAGCGCATCTACAAGCGCGTAATCCCAAGTACCCTTGGCAAGCAAAGTGCCCTTAAGCTCTGGTTGTTTGCGCATGGTTTTAAGGGCATTAGACTTATACCAGTTCGGCGAACCGGGGCCGCCGGCCTCTTTGTAGTCGGCATCCCATCCATTTTGCAAGAACACCACAGGCATGCCTGCAGCCCGCGCTGTTTCAAGTACTTTAGTGGTGTTTTCAATGACTGGCGCCGTAGTGGACACATCAAAACCCGCCTTGTCTAAGTAGCCGTTTTTACTGGCATAAGCGTTTTGCAAATCCACCACAATAACGGCAGTTTCCGCAGGGTTTAACGTCAACGGTTCAGGCTTAGCTGGCAGTACGGGCTGCCCCGTCTGGCGCGCTTGAAAGCACCCTGAGACCTCAAATATTTCACCTGCTGACATTAGGCGGCTCCCGATGTGCTAAGCAAATGCTGACGGGATTTCATTAGCGGCTGAATTTTAGTGCCGAAATCATCCATGCCTTTAAGGAAGTCATCGAAGGTCAGCAATACACCTTCACAGCCCGGCACTGTGGCTATTTCATCAAGCATAGAGGCCACCGACTCATAGGAACCCACCAGCGTCCCCATGTTCAGGTTTACTGCTGAGGTTGGGTTGGTCATATCGCGGATATTCGTGTCTTTACCCGATTTCTTATCAGCAGCTCCTTGCGTTGCCATCCAGTCCAACGCTGACTGATCTTTGCCGTCTTTATAGCTTTCCCATTTCGCCATGGCGGCTTCATCCGTCTCATCGGCAATAACCATGATAAGTACCGCTGAACCTACGCTGCGACCGTGTTTTTCAGCCGCTTCAGTTAAGCGCGCTGCGGTTGGTGCAAAAGCGGTAGGTGTATTTACGCCTTTACCAAAGCAGAAATTATAGTCGGCATGACGCGCCGAGAAATCCATGCCTGCTGCGCTTTGACCGGCACAGATAAGTGGAATTTTTCGCTGTGGCTTGGGCAACATTCGGCAATCATCCATTTGGAAATGCTCGCCTTTAAAATCGCTTTTTCCGGTTTCCCATAATTCTTTGACTACCTGAATGTATTCATCCAAATACTCATAGCGGTTACCGAAAAATTCATCGCCCGGCCACATACCCATTTGCGAGTATTCAGGGCGTTGCCAGCCAGTGACTAGGTTTACGCCAAAACGTCCGTTAGAGATAGAATCGATGGTACTGGCCATGCGCGCCATGATTGCAGGCGGCAAGACTAGTGTGGCAGCCGTGGCATATAGTTGAATTTTTGAGGTAACAGCAGCAAGGCCTGCCATTAACGTAAACGACTCTAAGTTGTAGTCCCAAAATTCGGTTTCACCGCCAAACCCTCGTAGCTTGATCATAGAGAGCGCAAAATCCATATCGTACTTTTCAGCCTTCATTACAATCTCTTTGTTGAGATCGAAGGAAGGTTTGAACTGAGGCGAATTTTTCGAAATTAGCCAGCCGTTGTTCCCAATCGGAATAAATACACCTATATCCATGTTGTACCTCTGCTTGTATGCGTTTTAAGCGGTTTATCCCGCTTTTTTTAAGGTTGCCGAATTCAAAACATTGAAGTGGCGGTATACTTAGTGAACAGCATAAAGCAGGCCAATTTATTTAACCCATAAAATTCAGCCACTTAAAAATTTCAATATCCCAAATTGGACTTGGTGGTTCAATTTGGAGCACCAAGTCCAGTGCAATTGAACTTAATTGGTGCATATTTGTGCAAATGGGTTTATAGCGACGAAAACTCCACGTAAACTAAGCGCCTGATCACGGAAATTCCGGTAAAGAAGAGACAAGTAGTGAGTAAATCTGAAGGTCAAACAAATACGAAATCAGCGAGAGCATTTAGCCCGACCACGCAAAAGCGAAGAGAAAAAGCGTTATTAGAAAAGCGTACTCGCATTATGGATGCTGCCCTTTCCTTGTTCTCAAAGAACGGCGTGAGTGGTACCACTGTAGAGCAAGTATCGGAACTAGCGAATGTCTCAAAAAGTAATTTACTGTATTACTTTAAAAGTAAAGAGGGTTTGTACTTATCGGTTATTACCCACCTTTTAGATGTATGGTTAACGCCCCTTCAGAGCTTTTCAGCAGAACAAGACCCTATAGAAACCCTGAGCGACTACATTAAAGTAAAACTTGAAATGTCGAGGGACAATCCAGCTGAATCTAAGCTTTTTTGTATGGAGGTGGTACAAGGTGCCCCTCTTTTAATAAAGGAATTAGAAACGCCGCTCAAAACACTGCTGGACGCGAAAAGCGCCGTCATTATCGAATGGATTGAAGCGGGTAAGCTAAAGCCTGTTGACCCTATACACTTGATATTCAGCATTTGGGCCATTACTCAGCATTACGCCGATTTCAGCGTGCAGATCAAAGCCGTAACCGGTAAAGATTTAAGCGATCCCGCTTTCTTCGAGAGCACGCTAAGCAACATTCAGCACATTATTTTAGGCGGGCTAAAGCCAGCGTAATACTTGATGCATGAGTTGCCACGGGCGTGGAATAAATTTGAGGGAGGGTCTTTTGGCGCTCTCGCATGTGGAGCGCATTAACCGCTCTTACAATGGTAATAGTGACGAACTTTCTTTCAAAAAACCTTCCAGTCGCTCGACCTGGGTAATTGCCACGCCCCCGTAGCGCTTTTCAATCAACTTTAAATCATACAGCTTCGTTAATGATTTATGTGCGGTAAGTACGGTAACGCCCAATCTTTCAGCATAATCGCTTTGCCTTAACGGTATAAAGACGTGCTTAGAGGTAAGATACGATTGATAAATTAGCTTAGCTAACTGGACGTGAGTGGGTAAGCGTCGAATATCATCCAACCTTTCCAGCGCCGAGTGAAGCTTTATTGCCAGTGACCGGGTGATGAATTCAGCAATCGCTGGATGTTGGCTTGTCAGAGAACGAAAAGCAGGTTCAGGTATTTGTAATACCTTACATTCCGTTAGCGCTTCAGCGTGATGCGTTCTTGCAAGTGATGCATACAATGTGAACTCGCCAAACGTATCTCCTCGTTGCAATACAGTAGTAATTTGATAACTGCCGTCCAGGCCATAATTACCAATCTTTACTTCTCCTGATACCACAACAGACAGCCCTTTGTTTTTACTTCCCCTATCGTGAATTGTCGAGGTAGCCGCATAGGTTCTTAGCGTTCCAAAAGGCAAACAAAGCTCGACGTAGTCGTCAGGCATAATGGTTTGCTGCTTGCCGTGAATGTAAGACATGACATTCAAATCTATACAAGTATATATTCTTGCATGTTAACGCAATGTAAATTCACTCTCAACAATCTCTTGGTGGGAGTCATTACAATGGGTTATCAATGGGCAATTTTAGCGGTTTTTATTATGTTTGCTTTGCTAGAAGCGAAGAATGGTAAGCTATTTAAAAAAGCGACAGAAGTAAGCGATGATGGAAAAGTAGAGCTGATAGGTACGTTACTCTTATTTATTGTAACTCAGCCACTGGTTCTATTTTGTTCTGCAACAATGATGGCACTAGCATTTCCCCAATATCAGGGAATACTTGTAGATTCCCCTATTCTCTTGCACATAGCGCTACTTTTGATTTTCGATGACATGATGCAATATTGGTGGCATAGGCTTTCACATTCCACCCGATTTCTTTACAACTTACATAGAGCCCACCATAACGCTAAGTACATGAGCGTTCGCATTATTTACAGAAATAACTTTTTCTATTACCTGTTTATGCCTTCGCTATGGTTTTCCGGTGCACTAATTTACCTAGGATTGGGTTGGACCTATGCCTTTTACTTGGTGATTAAACTTACCGTTATCACTGGCGCCCACGCGGAGTGGAAATGGGATAAGAGACTTTACAATATTCGGAGGTTACATCCTGTGGCCTGGGTAATTGAACGCACCATATCAACGCCTTCAACACATAGTGCGCATCACGGATTAAAAGCCGATGACGGCGTGACCAACTATAAAGGTAATTATGGAAACCTGTTGTTCTTTTGGGATGTGCTATTTGGTACCGCTAAGATCACCAGGCAGTATCCTGCGCAATACGGTATTGAGGGGATGTTTTACGCCAACTGGAAAGAACAGCTTATTTGGCCGCTTTATAAAACACCGCGAAAGCCTAGAGTAGTGCGAAGTCCATCGACGAAAGTGAACGACGCTAGCCAACCTTTGATACCGAACACAAAACAAATACCTACGGGTGAAACAATTGAAAGTAAAGCTTAGCGCATTGATACGCAGCAAGTGGGTTCGTGCTAGACTAGGGTCTTAATTTAGAACAAGCAGCGGCACTTTATGAATCAGCAACCTAATAATCCCTTACATGGCTTAACGCTAGAGAAAATCGTCACGCAACTTCACGAGCGTTACGGATGGGATGGATTGTATTACCGCATCAAAGTGAACTGCTTTAATAACGATCCTTCGATTAAATCGTCACTTAAGTTTCTTAGAAAAACCCAATGGGCGCGAGATAAAGTAGAGCAGCTTTATATACAGACGTTTAGTAATAATGCCTCAAATGGTGAATCTTAAAGCCATTTGAGCTGCAAAAGCTTGAAACCGGTTTCCACTAAAACGATTCAAGTTGGTCTGAGCCGCTTGGGACATTAGACAAATAAACCAAGCATTAGTACGAGAAAAAGCCCAATAAAACCTATTAGGGTTGCCATACACGTCCAAGACACAAACGTGTCTTTCACAGAAATATCAAAATAACGGTTTACGATCCAAAACCCCGTATCGTTCACGTGAGACATGGCCGTAGCGCCTGCCGCTATTGCAATTGTCATCAGGGCGAGTACTGATGGTGAAAACGCCAGTTCCTGCACTACAGGGCCCATTAAACCAGCAGCCGTTAACATGGCCACCGTAGCCGAGCCCTGAATAATTCTGACTGAAATTGCGATAAGAAACCCGGCTGCCAATGGTGGGAGCGGCGATAATGCGACAACATCGGCGAAGGCCTGCCCCGCCCCAGAATCGATGAGCACTTGTTTAAACATGCCACCCGCGCCTGTCACCAGTATGACTAGGGCAACCGGTTCTAACCCTCTTGATGCAATGTTTCTAATTTGTTCGCTTGATAAGCCTTGCTTCTTCCCTAGCACTTTAAAACAAGCAATGGTTGCAATGGTCAGGGCGATAAAGGGATGCCCAATAAATAGCAACGCCTCCTTCAAGACACCTTCGGAAAGCGTAAACTTTGCCAACGTACCCACCAGAATAGCCACTAGCGGAAATGTCAGTAGCGCCGCAACTGAACCAAAGCTGGGGAGTTCCTTTGGCTTTTTATGTGAAGCTTCAATGATATGGTTTGGGACAGGTACGTGCAGGCGTTTCGCTAAAAATGTTGCGTAAATTGGGCCGGCTAAACAGGCGCAAGGAATACCAACGATAAAGCCGAACAAAATGACTAAGCCGATATCCGCCCCTAAAATTGAAGCTACCGCTACAGGTCCTGGTGTTGGAGGAATAAAAGCGTGAGTGACAGCGAGTCCTGCTGTGAGCGGGATTCCGTAATAAATAAGCGACTTTCCTGATTTCTTTGCTAACGAATAAATAAGAGGCATTAATATGATAAGCCCCACTTCAAAGAAGACAGGTATAGCAACAAGAAACCCCGTTAACACAACAGCCCACTGACTATTCTTATCACCAAATTTATTGTTGATAGTTTGCGAAAGCCTATCAATGCCGCCGGATTCTTCTAAGAATTGCCCGAACATAGCACCAAGACCAACAATGGTCGCTACAAATCCCAGCGTGTTGCCCATGCCTGACTGCATGGAAGCCAGTACGTCGGCCGCTTGCATTCCCGTACCCAGGCCAACAAACGCTGCTGCCACAAGGATAGCGATAAAAGCATGAACTTTTCTAACTACAACTAAATATGTGAGAAGCACAATGCTACAAATGGCGACAAAAAGAAGGGAAAAAGTATCGGTCATACGTGCTCTCTGGTACCTGTTAGTGACATTGTCTTCATGTCGACGAAGCCATAATACGGAAATCACCCGCTACCTTTACAAGCTAAGTTGAAAAACCCAGCCAATGTTAAATATTTATTAATACAAGATAGCTATCTGGTAACACTATTATAATCACCCCTTGAACGCAACCGGTTTCCAAACTAATATTTATGAGTAAGATGGAGACCAAATAACTCGCTCTTGATGTACTCCTGAATTTTAATGTGAGAGATAAGCTTATGACCCATTGCCATGTATTTTTCGTTTCGGGAGTTTCAGGGACGGGAAAATCGACATTGAGCCAGCATTTAGCCCAACGTTTTGACATGCCTTTCGAAGAAGGAGATCGTTACCATAGCGAGGCAAACGTAGAGAAAATGTCTTCAGGTATACCACTGCAGGATGCAGACAGATGGGAGTGGTTAATTACGTTAAACATGATTGCCAAGCAACACATTCACGCCGGCCGGAACGTGGTTATAAGCTGTTCAGCGCTGCGCTCAGCCTATCGTGACGTGCTAACCAAAGATATCGCGCCTCACTGCCACTTTATTTACCTTCATGCGTCACAGTCTGTGCTTAGTGCGCGATTAAAACAACGGGAGCATTTTTTTAACGGTGATGCTATGCTCGAAAGCCAGTTTGCAGCCTTAGAGCTGCCTTCTAAAGACAACGCATTCATTATTGATGTTACACAAACTTTCGAGTGTGTTTCTCAGCAGGCGGAAGACTTTATACGCCCTTTGATATCGAATTAAACATCACGACATTAACACTCACTTCCGCGCGGATTAGCGGACCTAGCAGCACATAAAAAGATCGAAGAATGAGTAAGGTAAAAAAGTCACGCACAAAAATATCAGACGTAGCCAATCATTTGGGGGTTCACAAAACTACCGTATCTCGTGCGCTTAATAATTCTAGTGGCATCTCTAAATCACTCGCCCTTAAGATCAAAAATGCAGCGCGAGAGCTAAACTATATTCCGAACCGCGCCGCCCAGTCATTATGCTCAGACAATAATAGAACCATCGCGTTATTGCTTCCGTCTTTTGGAAACAATGTGTTTAACGATGTGATGTTAGGCGTAAAGGCCGTTGCCGACAAAGCCAATTATGCACTGATGATTGGCGACTCGACCTATACCGAGCTTGGCGAGGAGCGTACTGTCGAATCTTACATTCAACAAAACGTGAGTGGATTCATTCTTACTTCCACGCGCCACACTGAAGAAACGAGAAAAATGCTGCTAGCCACAGGGACGCCTGTGGCCGAAATTATGGATATTTCTAATGAGCCTTTTGATATTAACTACGGGGTAAATAACGAATTAGCAGCCCAGTCTATGACCCAGCATCTTATCGACAAAGGGCGCCGCAACATTGCTTTTTGCTCATTGTATTTAGATTGGCGTGCAATATTGAGAAAGCAGGGCTGGGCAACCGCACTGGACAATGCTGAGTTGTCCGCCGAGCGATATGTTTCCTCTAGAGCCGACGCCACATTTCAAGCTGGTGCTGAGCTTCTTTCAGAAACACTGCATAAATGGCCGGACACTGATGCGCTATTTTTTGTGAGTGACGAGCTTGCTGCTGGCGCGGTGATGGAATGTAATAGACGAGGTATCAAACCTGGCAAGGATATCGATATCTGCGGTTTCAACGACCTGAGTTTTGCGCGCTCAATTTACCCTGCCCTAACAACCGTATCAGTCCCGCGCCGTAAGATGGCAGAAATGGCAGCTGAATCATTGATATCGCTAATAGAGGGCGAAGACGTTGAACAAGCGAGCCAAGTTTTACCCTTTGAGCTTAAAATACGAGAAACCGCATAGTAGACGTTTGGCAGCTTTAGCCCCTAGACTTGGTGCTCGAAAACCTGCGCTTCCTAACCTATTGCCTTTGAAGTTTGTGCTCAAAAATCCAGTGATAGAGTCATTTTAACGAAATTGCAGGGTCGTAAAGAAAACTCCCCTGCACACTCGCTCGATATTAAAGTGTAACCAATACTATTTAGGCATCAGTATAGAGTGTAGTTATCCACTTCTCTTCATTGATGAAATTCCAGCTCCAGTCGGCCCACTTATCGTCTAAGCCCATCGCTTTAACTTCATCGAGGGTTTTGCCGTCTTGCTTAAGTGCCTTAACGTAGCTGAACGTTTCAGAGATCATAGCTAAAAATGCGCTGTATTCTTGCTTATTACTGATGTCGCCGTGGCCAGGAATAATAACGGTTTCATCGTCTATTTTAGCAAGCAGCTGTTTTACTGAGTCCATATAGCCTTCCACATTACCGCCAGCACCTTGGTCGATGTAGGGAAAGCGACCATTAAAGAACAAGTCGCCGGTGTGCATAACGTTGGGTTGCTCGAACCACACTACGCTATCGCCGTCGGTGTGGCCTACCGCTAAGTGCATGACGTGAAGGGTTTCACCATTGAAGTAAATTTTTATGCCGTCTTCATAGGTGATAGTTGGCAGCGCTTCCGGTTTTATCTTTTCATCGTTAGCTAGGCGAACACGCACATTTTCGTGCGCCAGAATGGTCGCGCCTTTATGGCTGTGGAAAAACGCATTAGAGCCTGTGTGATCGCCGTGATAGTGCGTGTTTATCACATACTTTGGCTTGTCACTCCCGAGCTCACCAAGCTGGGCCGCTATCTTTTCTGCAAGCGGCGCAAATTGATCGTCGATGATCAAAACACCGTCTTCCCCAGCAGATACGCCGATATTTCCACCTGCACCTGTAAGCATGTGCACTGAGCCTTTTATCGCTGTCGCTTTAACTTCGACATCGGCAAATCTATCTTGTGCATTTGCGGGATTAATCGTTGAATAAACCAAAGGGCTCGCAGCAATAAACGCAGCCAAAATGTGTGCGCTAAAACGAGGTGCAGTTTTCATTATTATTTCCTTGTAAGAAGCCTGTTTATTAAAGACCTCTTACACTATGACCTAATTTCACAATTAGATCATTTTTTCATCATCTGGAATATTGCCAACATAGGCAAAACGGGGGAGTGTTTCTCCGTCTTTTTCAACCAACTCAACAAACATATCTAGTGGACGAACCCAAAGCGCTTTTTCGCCGTAGCATGGGCGGTATACCACTAGCTTACTTTCATCTTCTGAATGCGTCGCCACTTCGTATACATCGTATAAATTACCTTTGTAATGTTTGTAGCGACCTGGGGTTTTAAGTTCTTTCGAGTCCATAACGTCCTTCATTTAAGTGGAAAAAAATAGTAAGGGTTAGCCAATCGCTTTCATTTGCCAAAGATTAAATGGTCTTAGAAACTAAACTCTGTGGGATTGGCCTTTTATCGGGTAATACAAAAGCGTCAGTCTATCGCAGAGTATCAGTGCGTTAAGTATAACAAGTGGTTAGATTGAGGCTACTGCATGTTAGTACTTAAAAAGTACTGAGCTTATTGGCTAAATCGGTTCAAAAGGCAACACCAATTGCTGTGTTGATTGGTCGGCAGCAAGGCCTATGTGAACGCCAACAAGACGAATACCCCGCCCTGTTGCTCGTTCAAAGGCTTCCTGCATTAACGTGCGAAAATACGCTTCATCAAGCGTGGCACAGCGGTGTTCTACCGTGGTTAGTTGGAAGTCGTTAAACTTAAGCTTAACGCCCTGCGTGCGAATACGTACAGGCTTACCCGTTCGCTTCTTGTGATTTTCCATTCGCTCTTGAAGCTTTTCAAATAAATGTGGCAAAAAGTCTATACATTGCTCGAAGGTGTGAATGTCTTCGCTTAGCGTGCGCTCTACGCCGATAGACTTTCGCTCACGAGATACCGATAGTTCACGCTCATCAATACCGTGAGCTCGCTCCCACAGCACACTGCCAAATTTACCCAGCTCTTTTTGAATGCGCTCAAAAGGGTATTGGCGAACATCGTCGCAGGTATTAAGCCCCATACGCTGAAGCTTTTGCATGGTGACTTTGCCTACGCCCGGTATTTTCTTTAGTGGCATTTCGCGTACAAACTCATCGAGCTTATCAGGAGTAATAACACAAATTCCATCGGGCTTATTTTCATCGCTCGCCACTTTTGCCACAAACTTACAAGGCGCAACACCTGCTGAAGCTGTAAACCCAAGTTCATTTTTAATGCGCTCGCGTATTTCTTCGGCAATTAACGTGGCGCTGCCACCGCAAAATTCACTATTAGTCACGTCTAGGTAGGCTTCATCTAATGATAAAGGCTCAATGAGGTCGGTATAATCAGCAAATATCTTACGTATTTTTTGCGACTCGGCAGCGTACACATCCATGCGCCCTTTTACGAGGGTCAAGTTTGGGCATAGCTTTAAAGCATACGCTGTAGCCATAGCTGAGCGCACACCAAATTTACGGGCGGGATAGTTACAGGTAGAAATAACCCCTCGACGGTCGGCACTGCCGCCTATCGCAATGGGAATATCGCGCAAGGCTGGGTTGTCGCGCATTTCAACTGCGGCGTAAAAACAATCCATGTCGACGTGGATAATTTTTCGCATTACCTGCCTTTGACCTTAACGTGTTCACACTAAACTGTACAAAAAGACAGTATATTATCAATAGCGTTTAATTACACTATGTCGTTGTCGATTCTTGATAAGATTGATGCCTCACACGCATGATTCAAGGCAATGTTGAACAGGAATTAATACAAATAAGCCCATTAATAACGCTTACTTTTACTTAGGCGTAATTGCGAGTGTGAGACGATCCGGCTATATTGTAAGTAATTTACTTACAGGGTTTGTCATATGGCTAGAACAATTACATTTCAACCAAGTAGAAGTATGAGCGAATTTATCGAAGCGATGGTAAGTTCAGGCAATTATAACAATCAAAGCGAGGTAATTCGCGCTGCATTGAGACTGCTTCAAGAACAAGACGCATCGTCAAAGTTAAATGCGCTGAGGCTCTTGATTGAAGAAGGAGAACAAAGTGAAGACGACATTAATTTTTCAATGGACTCTCTTAAGAAACGGCTAGATAGTAGATAGTGACTAAATTCCGCGTTTCAAAAGCTGCTGCCAATGATCTATATGAGATCGGTGTTTATACCGAAGAGTACTGGGGCAAGGAGCAACGCAATAATTATTTAGATGACCTTGAGTCAAGATTTATCGAGCTTGCAAACGATGCCAACTCGGCGTTAGCTATACCGAGAAATGATATAAAATGGGGGTGTTTTTCTAGCTATGTGAATAAACATATGATCGTTTTTAGAAAGTTCAAATACGGTATCAGAATAATTAGGGTTCTTCATCAATCAATGGATATCGTTCGGCAACTTCAATAGAACTCAACGTTAACGAGCTAGATAGATATACTCACAGAACAAAAAAGCGCTGTCGATTAGTATCAAACAGCGCTTTTAAACCTTAAACCAACGAGGGGTTAAGCATTACAAAATTTGGTTCTGCTTCCACTCGTTTAGTTTTTTCTGGCGGGCTTCTTCTTTTTCCATGCGCGACTTTTTACGGTCACACGGTTCTGGACAGTCACAGGCCTTTTCTATGCCTAGTGCACCTAAGCCACCACAGCTTCCAGAGATTGATTTTTTCTGAAAAAGGTAACCTACAGCCATAGCCAGTACCATTGTTAGAAAGAAACCAAAAGCAAGAATGAATGTAGACATTGCTACCCCCTAATTATGAACTGTGACCAGTTTATCAAATTCTGGCGATGCATACTCTTCAAATCCGTCTTCTGTGCGACGAATGAGGAATACAGCGAGTTGTTCTTGCTCAGCAACCGCTATCGCTTGTTCCCATCCCATTACATTAAACGCCGTAGCCAAACCATCAGACGTCATTGAAGAAGGATGAATTACCGTAACCGAAACCAGGTTATGTGAGATAGGTTTGCCCGTTGTGGGGTCGATTAGATGCGAATAACGAACGCCGTCTTCTTCGTAATAGTTGCGATAGTCACCTGATGTAGCAACCGCGTTTTCTCCTATTGAGACAACTTTTTGAACAGCACGTTCAGTGGTAACTGGCTTTTCAATGGCAATCAGCCACTCACTGCCGTCGCCTCGTTCACCTTTCACACGCATTTCACCACCTATTTCTACAAGGTAGTTTTCAATGTTGTGGTTTTCAAGGATCTCCGCCACTTCATCAACGCCAAAACCTTTTGCAATAGTCGACAGGTCGACATAAAGCATTGGGTGACTTTTCTTCAAGCCTGTAGGCGTGGTTGACAGCTTCTTATAACCCACATATTCGCGAATATCGTCGATGTCTGTCTGGCTTGGTACTTTTTCAGGGCGCTTAGTTGGTCCAAACCCCCATAAATTAACCAATGGGCCAACGGTAACATCAAGTACTCCGCCACTAAGGTTAGCCAAGCGTAATGCCTCGTTAACCACAGTTAGCGTATCTGGCGATACGGCGAAATTGTCGGTGTAGCGATATTGATTGAACCTTGATAGTTCTGACGTTGGGTCGTAAGTAGACATCATCTTGTTAACCTCAACAAGACGGGCATCTATTTCAGCTTGTAAGCCTTCTACCGGTGTCTCCGCTACAAGGTACTTAACATTGTAGGTTGTGCCCATTGTCTGCCCTTGCAGGTGTACTACAGGCGTTTTTTCGTCGCTACAGCTTGCGAGAAGTAGAATACCTACCGCAACAAAGGCGAGGAAAATTCGAATAGCAAATCGAATCACGATGTTGTCCTTAGCTAATATGCACATTATTCAATCGCTATTATGTGCATTCTGCGTTTTGCTTCAACGAAAAAGGGGCTTACGCCCCTTTTAATATGCTTAATAACTTTTAAGCGAGTAGCTCTTAAATTAAACGCCTAGCCACCGAAGTCATCTAGCATGATGTTTTCGTCCTCAACACCTAAATCTTTAAGCATGTTGATTACGGCCGCGTTCATCATAGGTGGGCCACACATGTAGAACTCACAGTCTTCTGGTGCAGGGTGATCTTTCAAGTAGTTCTCAAGAAGTACTTGGTGGATAAACCCAGTGTAACCTTCCCAGTTGTCCTCTGGCTGAGGATCAGAAAGTGCTACATGCCACTCAAAGTTATCGTTTTCTGCTGCTAGCTCGTCGAAGTCTTCTGTATAGAACATTTCACGAAGTGAACGTGCACCGTACCAGAAGCTCATCTTACGCTTAGACTTAAGGCGACGAAGCTGATCGAAGATGTGAGAACGCATTGGGGCCATACCTGCACCACCACCTACGAATACCATTTCGTTTTCAGTTTCTTTCGCGAAGAATTCACCGAATGGACCAGAGATAGTCGCTTTGTCACCTTCTTTCAGGCTCCAAATGTACGATGACATTTTACCAGCAGGTAGGCTTAGGTTATTAGGTGGCGGCGTAGCGATACGCACGTTCAACATAATAATGCCTTCTTCTTCTGGGTAGTTCGCCATTGAGTAAGCACGAATAGTCTCTTCGTCTACTTTAGACTCGATGTCGAAGAAGCCAAAACGCTCCCAGTCACCGCGGTATTCTTCAGGAATATCGAACTCTTTGTACTTAACGTGGTGCGCTGGCGCTTCAATCTGAATATAACCACCTGCACGGAAAGGTACACTTTCACCGTTTGGAATTTTAAGCTTAAGTTCTTTGATGAAGGTTGCTTTGTTATCATTAGAGATAACTTCACAATCCCACTTCTTAACACCAAATACCGACTCTTCCAGCTCAATTTCCATGTCTTGCTTAATAGCAACCTGACATGAAAGACGGCAGCCTTCGCGCGCTTCACCTTTGGTGATGTGGTCTAGTTCAGTTGGCAGGATTTCACCGCCACCTGAGTGTACATCTACACGACACTGGCCACACGAGCCACCGCCGCCACACGCAGACGATACGAAGTAACCTGCGTCAGCTAGTGCACCAAGTAGTTTGCCACCCGGTGCAGTTTTGATTGCCTTGTCTGGGTCACCATTGATAGTGATAGTTACATCACCACTTGGTACCAATTTAGACTTGGCAAACATAATGATAAATACTAGCGCCAATACGATGGCAATAAACATGCCGACGCCAAGAAATATTTCTACGTTATTCATTTATATGCTCCCGAGCTCTATTACAGCTGAATACCAGTGAATGACTGGAAGCCAAGTGCCATTAGGCCAGCGATCATGAATACAGAACCAAGACCACGAACACCATCAGGCATATCAGCATACTTCAGCTTTTCACGTACTGCCGCTAGCAATACAATTGCTAGTGCCCAGCCCATACCACTACCAACGCCGTAAACGATGCTTTCAGTGAAGTTGTATTCACGCTGTACCGCAAACGCCACACCACCGAAGATTGCACAGTTAACGGTAATTAGCGGAAGGAAGATACCTAGTGCGTTGTAAAGCGCAGGGAAGAACTTGTCTAAGCTCATCTCTAGAATCTGTACCAACGCCGCGATAACACCGATAAACGTTAGGAAGTTAAGGAAGCTTAGGTCAGCTTCTGGGAAACCTGCCCATGCTAGTGCGCCTGGAGCAAGAATGTTTACATAAATAACTTGGTTAACGGGTACAGAGATACCTAGTACCACGATAACTGCAACACCAAGACCCATAGCAGTTTTAACTTTCTTAGATACCGCTAGGAATGTACACATACCTAAGAAAAGTGATAACGCCATGTTCTCAACGAAAATTGAGCGAACAAATAACGACAAATAATGTTCCATGACTTACTCCTTAGGCTCTACTTGCTCTGGACGGATAGTACGGATAAACCAAATCATACCGCCGATTAAGAAGAATGAGCTGAATGGTAGGATTAACAAACCGTTACCCTGATACCAGCCACCGTTTTGAACCAGTGGAAGGATTTCGAAACCTAAAATAGTACCGAAACCAAATAGCTCTTTAATTGTACCAATAACAATTAGAATGAAAGAGTAACCCAAGCCGTTACCAATACCATCAAGGAAGCTCATCAGAGGTGGGCTCTTCATGGCGTAAGCTTCAGCACGACCCATTACGATACAGTTAGTAATAATCAGACCAACGAATACCGACAGCTGCTTCGATATTTCATACGAATACGCTTTCAGAATTTGGTCAACAACGATTACCAACGACGCAATGATAGTCATCTGGATAATAATTCGAACGCTAGATGGGATCTGGTTACGAATTAGTGAAATAAACAAGTTTGAGAACGCTACAACGCTTGTAAGCGCAAGCGACATTACCAATGCTGTTTCCAGCTTAGTGGTAATTGCCAGTGCTGAACAGATACCCAACACCTGTAGGGCGATCGGGTTGTTGTCCAGGATTGGCCCAAAGAGGGCCTTTTTCATTTCTTTAGTATCTGCCATGAGACTTCCCTTATGAACGCCATGCTTGGTTCTTCAGGAACTGGCCGAAGCCTTGCTCGCCTACCCAGTAACGAATAGTGTTTTCAACACCGTTGCTGGTTAGGGTTGCACCTGAAAGCGCATCGATAGTGTGAGGATTGCTAGGGTTAGCATTTTTCACTACGCGAATAGCAACTTCGCCATTCTCGTAAAGCTCTTTGCCGTCCCATTTGTCCTGCCAAGCAGGGTTTTGCACTTCACCACCTAGTCCTGGCGTTTCTTTTTGCTGATAGTAAATAAGCTCGCGAACCGTTTGGCCGTCTGCGTCTACCGCTAAGAAACCGTACATAAGATCCCAAAGGCCGCTGCCGTGAACAGGAAGGATGATACGAGATACATCACCTGCGTCGTCGCGAACTAAGTAAACACTTGCCACGTTAGGGCGGCGTTGGAAACCAACATTGCTGTTAGTTACCTTTGTGCTGTACTCAGTTTCTTTGGCTGCTTTATACATATCGTAATCTGGCTTAGGCGCTTCTACGAAAGTACCTTCGTCAAGATTAACAAAACGCTGTTCTACTCGCTCGCTGTACGTGCTTTCAATTGCGCTATTGCTCATGCCCATTTCATAAAGGCCTGCAGCATTAAGAATGTTGCTCTTTTTATCTAGAGCTGCGTTTGTTTGTTGTAGAGAGCGAAGGCCAACAGCCGCACCAGAAACAACAATTGAACAAACTAAACATACGGCAACAACAATACCTACCGTTTTGCCTAAAGATTCTTTCTTAGCCGACACGTGCTACCCTCCGCTTGATATTGCTTTGTGCGACGAAATAGTCGAACAGTGGCGCCCACAAGTTAGCAAATAGAATTGCTAGCATTACACCTTCAGGGAAGGCTGGGTTTAGGACGCGGATTAGTACCGTCATGAAACCAATGAAGATACCGTAAGCCCACTTACCTTGGTTTGTGAATGACGCAGAAACTGGGTCTGTCGCCATAAAGAACATACCAAAAGCAAGACCACCAACAACAAAGTGCCAATGAGCAGGCATTGCAAACATAGGGTTCGTATCGCTGCCGATTAGGTTTAGCAAGGTTGCGAAGAACGCCACACCAATTGCTACACCAGCAACAATGCGCCAGCTTGCTATACGCATGTACATGATGAACAAGCCACCAAGAATAATAGCAAGGGTAGACACCTCACCCGCTGAACCTGAGATAGTACCGATGAAGCTGTTCATCCACTGATCCATGTTCGCGTAATCAAGGTTGCCTGAAGCCGCTTGGCTTAGAGACGTTGCACCAGAATAACCATCTGCCGCTACCCATACTTGGTCACCTGAAATTTGCGCAGGATACGCAAAGTAAAGGAATGCACGACCAGACAATGCTGGATTAAGGAAGTTACGACCTGTACCACCGAATACTTCTTTAGCAATTACAACACCGAAGGTAATACCTAGTGCAACTTGCCATAGAGGAATAGTAGCTGGAAGTGTTAGTGCGAATAGTACCGATGTAACGAAGAAACCTTCGTTAACTTCGTGCTTGCGCACAGACGCGAACAATACTTCCCAGAAACCACCTACCGCGAACGTTACCGCGTAGATTGGCAGCCAGAAACATGCGCCATAGAAGAATAGACCTAGTGTACCCGCATTTGCCAAGTCACCGCCAAGGGCAGCGAATAGGCCTGCTTGCCACGTATCAGGTAGTGTTCCTGCGCCAGCAGCAATTGCTTCTTGCGCTTGGAAACCAATGTTATACATACCAAAGAACATAGCTGGGAATGTTGCCATCCATACCATGATCATGATGCGCTTAAGGTCAATGCTGTCACGCACGTGCGTGTTAGCTTTATTTACTTTACCTGGGGTGTAGAAAATGGTCGCCGCAGCTTCGTAAAGCGCATACCACTTTTCATGCTTACCACCTGGTTCGAAGTTTGGTTCGATCTTTTCTAAATACGCTTTTAAACCCATGACTTAACCCTCTTTCTCTATCGTGGTCAAACAGTCGCGTAAGATAGGAGCGTAGTTGTATTTGCCAGGGCATACATAAGTACACAATGCCAAATCTTCTTCGTCCAACTCTAAGCAACCCAACGTCTGAGCACCGTCAGTATCACCAGAAATCAGGTCCCTAAGCAGAAGCGTAGGAATGATATCTAGGGGCATAACGCGTTCGTAATTACCAATTGGAACCATAGAACGTTCAGAACCATTGGTAGTTGTTGTCATATCAAATTTCTTGCCGCCACTTAGGTGACCTAAGTAAGCACGAGTCACTGAGTGTTGGTTTGAACCAGGTAGGATCCAACCGAACAATTTCTTCTCGCGACCTTCTTTTAGTAGTGAAACTTGGGTGTGGAAACGACCAAGGAAGCCGTGAACGCCCATCGCTGTCGTACCGCTAAGTACAGAACCAGAGATAACACGTACTTCACCGTCTACTTGCTCGTTAGCAGTAAGCTCGGTCAAGTCTGCGCCCATTACGGTGCGCACTAGGCGTGGGTTAGTTGCTGCAGGACCTGCAAGTGAAATAACACGACGGTTATCTAGCTCGCCAGAGGTCAGCAATGCACCAATTGCCATAACGTCTTGGTAGTTGATGTGCCAAACCGTTTTGTTCATGCCAGCAGAATCAAGGAAGTGGATGTGAGTACCCGGTAGGCCCGCAGGGTGAGGACCGCCAAATTCTTCAACATCAACTGCCGCATCGCCAGTAGCAACAGATGCACCTGCCGCTTTACAAACGTAAGTCTTGCCACCGCTCAATTGCGTTAATGCTTTAAGACCATTTACGAAATCGTCTTGGCGCTCAGCAATAATCACTGCAGGATCTGCTGCTAGTGGATTGGTATCCATTGCTGTAACGAAAATTGAACTTGGAACAGAGTCTAGCTTAGGAGATTTGCTAAATGGACGTGTACGGAACGCTGTCCACATGCCTGACTCTACAAGGATTGACTGAAGCTGCTCGCGTGAAGCGCTCGCGATCTGGTCAGCTGCAATTTTATCAAAAGTTACAGCATCGCTGCCGTTCACTTTGATAACTACAGACTGAAGAACACGTTTTGCACCACGGTTAACCTCTACCACTTCACCCGCTGCTGGGGCAGTGAATTTAACGCCAGGGTTCTTTTTGTCTTCAAAAAGCACCTGACCTTTCTTCACTACATCGCCAACTTGGACGTGCATGGTAGGGCGCATACCCACATATTCTTCTCCCAGAATGGCAACGCGCGTTGCAGCAGATGCATCAGCAATCTCCTGCTTTGGCGCTCCCTCAATTGGGAGGTCGAGACCTTTCTTGATTTTTATCATATGTAATCGCACTACTCTAATAGAAATACCCTTTTGCATGACCGCAGAAAACCTGCCTGTCAGCATGCAAAAACGCACTATTAACAGGTGTAGAACACCTTTTCGTTGTTGATTGATGGAACTTGCTGCAATTGCTACGGTCAGCCTGTTATGAAGCCGTAACGCATAATTCCTTTTGCGGACGCTTAATTCGCCCTTTCTTTATAGACCACCAGCAGAAATTTACACTTATTATTGTTGTTGTGTAGCTGCAATCGCTACTGCTGTTTTGGTAGAGGCAGAAAAGACCCCTACTTAATTTCGGGATTTTAGCATTAACCCATACGTTTGTGCCACGCTATTTCTAGATAAAGGCAAATTTTTCTACAATTTAATGTAAACCTTTGGTCTTATTCATTTACATTTTGCAAATCCATATGCCGTATCAACTTGTAATCAGGTACAAAAAAGCCGTCAAATCAGACGGCTTTTGCGCATATAAGCATTAGGTTAATTAATGGTAAGTTTAGGTTTTACCAATTAACCATTGGGTCAACTTCACTGTCGTAATCAACACTTGAAATGTCAAAACCGAACAGTTTTAAGAACTCATGGTTGTAACCTTTGTAGTCACTTAAGTCATGAAAGTTCTCTTGTGTCACTTGATCCCATAGCGCCTTAATTTTTGCCTGTGTTGCGTCGTTAGTTTCTTTGCCATCCATGCGATAGCGATTTGCTTCATCTAACGTTGGTGTATTGCCGAACAGGCACTGTGTGAACAAGCCATGAATCTGCTCAATGCACCCTTCGTGGGTGCCTTCCTCTTTCATCACTTTGTAAATAAGTGAAATATACAGAGGCATTACAGGAATGGCTGAGCTTGCCTGCGTTACCAGTGCTTTCAACGAGCTCACATTGGCTTGCACAAGCAAATCACTGTTTTTACCAATAATGGCTGCGGCAGCGCGATCTAGGTCTTCTTTCGCTTTACCAATCGTCGCTTGACCATAAATAGGCCATGTTAGTTCTTTACCGATATAGGTATATGCGGTGGTTTTACAGCCTTCAGCAAGCACATCGGCTTCACGTAAAAAGTCCATCCAACGTTCCCAATCTTCACCGCCCATCACTTTGATGGTGTTAAGGATTTCTTCGTCGTTGGCTGGCTCTAGCGATACTTCATGCACTTTGTCTTTATCAGTATCGTAGGTTTTCGTAGTGTACGCCTGCCCTACAGGCTTAAGCGTAGATTTATACGTTACGCCTGTTTCTGGGTCGGTTCTACGCGGGGATGCAAGGCTATAAATGACCAAATCAACCTTGCCCATTTCAGCTTTGATTTTTTCGATGGTTTCATTTTTGATTTCATCGGAAAACGCATCGCCATTAATAGTTTCTGCATACAAGCCTTTTGCTTTGGCTTTTTCGTGGAATGCAGCGGTGTTGTACCAACCGGCAGTACCCGTTTTACGTTCCGTTGGTGCTTTTTCAAAACACACACCCAGCGTTTTAGCGCCATAGCCGAACGCAGAAGTAATGCGTGATGCTAGGCCGTACCCCGTAGAGCTACCAATAATCAATACATTTTTAGGGCCTTCGCCTAAGTCGCCTTTTGCTTCTACATAAGCAATTTGTTCGTCAACCGCCGTTGCACAGCCAACAGGGTGCGCGTTTGTACAAATGAAGCCTCTCACTTTAGGCTTGATAACCATAATAATTTTCCTTATTTGAGCGTGGGGCTATTGTAATGCCGAAGCCACTGATAACAACTCGGAGCAGATGAAACCTAGCATATCGCAAACGCAAGGCGACACCAATGAAACAACGTGCCAAATTTAGCTTTGCTTTGTATTTACGAGAAAAGACAGAGAAGAAAAGAGATAGGAAAAAGAAACATTAGGCCATATCGCTAAATTCAACGAAGTGCGGGCTAGTTTTTAAAACGTTATGAACTATGAATAAGAAAAAATGGAACACAGGTGTACAGAACTGCACACCTGTGAACAACACATTAACCTAGAACGTCTAGAAGCTCTACGTCAAAGATAAGCGTGCTGTATGGTGCAATAGCTGCACCCGCACCTTGCTCACCGTAAGCAAGCTCATGTGGCACGTATAAACGGTACTTAGCACCTACTTTCATAAGTTGAAGTGCTTCAGTCCAACCTTTAATAACGCCGCCTACTGGGAATTCAGCTGGCTGGCCGCGCTCGTAAGAGCTGTCAAAAGTGGTACCGTTAATAAGTGTACCGTGGTAGTGAACACGTACAGTGCTAGCCGCAACTGGTGTTTCACCGTCACCTTCAGCAATAACTTCATACTGAAGACCAGATTCAGTAACGGTTACTTCGTCACGCTTCGCATTTTCTTCAAGGTACTTTGTGCCTTCTTCAATAACCGCTTTGCTTGCTTCTTCTTTAGCCGCTTGCATACGCTTGTGAATTTCGCCGAACGCATCACGTAGTGTGTCGTTATCAACCTGAGGCGCTTGACCTGCGAAGGCGTCTTTTAGGCCAGCTACAACAGCGTCAATCGCTAGTCCGTCAAACGGATTTGATTGTAATTGTTGACCCATTTGAAAACCAATGCCGTAACTTGCTTGGGTTTCTACTGTATTGAATGTATCAGTCACAAGAACTCCTGAAATTAAATTACAAATGCAGTACAAATTTCAAACAAAACGCATAACGCGAGAATGTTTCTGCATTTTCCGGTGCAAGAGTGTATCACACCACAAAATATCTTGCTTTGAGCAATGTTAACTAGGGTGCAAAAGTATCAAAATGTTGTAAATTATAACCGAAAGTGGTTAGACAAGTCGCAAAGGACACAGTATGGTTAAGGCCATATATTTAGGAGGATAGCATGCAAACACACTACGATGCTGAACTGAAAGATACCGTTCGATACCTAGGTAAAACCTTAGGTGAAACAATCAAAAATCAATTGGGTCAAGAGTGGCTAGACCGTATTGAAAAGATTCGTAAAGGCGGCCGAGCTTCTTATCAGGGAGACGCTACATGTAGCGAAGAACTGAAAGAAACTTTCAAAACAATGTCTGACAGCGATTTGCTTACTGTTGGCCGTGCATTCGCACAATTCTTGAATTTGGGCAACATTGCTGAGCAAGAATACAATGCGGCAATGAATGTTGATGCGTCTATTGATGCACTATTTAAACACCTAGATAAAGCTGAATTAACAGCTGAAAAAGTGCAGGATGCGGTTGCAAAACTGAACATCGATCTTGTACTGACCGCGCACCCAACTGAGGTTACGCGCCGTACACTTATTCACAAACATAAAGAATTGGCGAACTGCCTTCAGGCTATTCACCAAGAGTCGCTTAATGATGTTGAGCGTAAGAAAATTGAAACCCGTATTGCTGACCTTATTGCACAGGCTTGGCACACTGAAGAAATTCGTTCAGTACGTCCAACACCGGTTGATGAGGCACGCTGGGGCTTCTCTGTTATTGAAAACTCATTATGGGAAGCAGTGCCAGACTTTATGCGCGAGCTTGATGGTCGCCTAAACGAAGATTATGAAGTATCACTGCCACTAGATGCGTCTCCCGTTCAGTTTAGCTCTTGGATGGGCGGCGACAGAGACGGCAACCCATTTGTAACGTCAAAAGTGACTGAGCAAGTATTATTACTTGCTAGAAAACGTGCGGCCAAGCTTTTCGCGATTGATCTTGATCGCTTGCAAGTTGAGCTTTCAATGTACGACTGCAACGACGCGTTACGCGAAAAAGTCGGCGACGCCAACGAGCCATACCGCGCCCTTCTTCGTCCACTTGTGGACAAGTTCATCGCAACCCGCGATGGCATTAGCGACTACTTAGCAGGTAAAAACCCAGATACTTCAAACTGGGTTGAAAGTGATGATGAGCTAATTGAACCACTGATGCTTTGCTACCAGTCACTGTTAGACTGCGGAATGCAAGTTGTAGCAAACGGTCTGCTGCTAGACACTATTCGTCGTGCTCGTGTATTTGGCATTCACCTTCTGCGCCTTGACGTGCGTCAGGACTCTGAACGTCATGCAGACGTTTTCAGCGAACTAACACGCTACCTAGGTCTTGGTGATTATGCTCAGTGGAGCGAAGCCGACAAGCAAGCGTTCTTATTGCGCGAGCTTGGCTCAAAACGCCCGCTATTCCCTGCTCAATGGGATGCGTCTGATGACGTGAAAGAAGTGCTTGATACCTGTAAGGTAATTGCGAAGCACAGCAAACACGGTTTTGGTATCTATATTATCTCTATGGCCAGTGAGCCATCGGACGTTATGGCCGTTCAGCTGCTACTTCAAGAAAGTGGTGTAGATTGGGCAATGCCAGTGGCGCCATTGTTCGAGACGCTAGACGATTTGAACAACTCGCCTGACGTAATGCGCAAACTTCTGTCTATCGACTGGTATCGCGGTTACGTTAAAGGTCGTCAATTCGTTATGATTGGTTATTCAGATTCAGCCAAAGACGCAGGTGCACTTGCTGCGGGCTGGGCTCAATACCAATCACAAGAAGCCTTGGTTGCGATTGCTGATGAGTTTGACGTAAGCCTGACGCTATTCCACGGCCGTGGCGGTACAATTGGTCGTGGTGGCTTGCCAGCACATGCTGCCATTTACTCTCAGCCTCCTGGCTCGCTAGACGGCGGCTTCCGTGTAACTGAGCAAGGCGAAACTATTCGCTATAAATTCGGTATGCCTAAGCTGGCTAAACGCAGCCTAGGTATTTACGCCAGCGCCATAATTGAAGCCATGTTATTCCCGCCTCCGGCACCAAAAGAAGAATGGCGAGAGCTTATAACTGCAATGGCAGCCCAAGGTCGTGACAACTATCGTGCAACCGTGCGTCACGATAAAGAGTTCGTACCTTACTTCCGTGTTGCAACGCCAGAGCAAGAGTTAGGCAAACTCCCACTAGGTAGTCGCCCAGCGAAGCGTAAGCCACAAGGCGGTATTGAGAGCCTACGCGCTATTCCATGGATATTTGCTTGGGCACAAACCCGTTTGGTGCTACCAAGCTGGCTAGGCGTTATGCGTGCTATTGATAGCGTGAAGACCCCGGAAAACGAAAAAGTGGTTAACGAAATGTTCAGCGAATGGCCGTTCTATCGTTCACGTCTTTCAATGCTGGACATGGTGTTCCATAAAGCCGATCCGCGTATCAGTGAAGCTTATGATGAGCGCTTGGTACCCAAAGAGCTCAAACATTTTGGTGAAGCGCTGCGCAGCGAGCTAAAACAAAGTATCTCCTCGCTGTTGGCTATCACTGGCAACGACGACATAATGAAGAACGACCCGCAGGGTAAAGAATCGATGGAGATCCGCGCAGGATACCTTCAGCCCCTTCATTACCTGCAAATTGAGCTTCTAGATCGTATCCGTAAAGCCGGTGACGATGCACAGAACACCAGTCTAGAACGCGCCATGATGGTTACCATCGCGGGTATTGCCATCGGTATGCGTAATACGGGGTAATACCCAATTAAGCGCTTAGCGTTGTTACTAGAAGCCTGCTCATTGAGCAGGCTTTTTTTTGCATGTTGCTTAACTCTAGCGAGCGAGTTTTATAAGGTTTTAACAGGCTCGCTTCTTTCTCAAGTCATGAGTGTGCCAAAGGATGTTCGGTAATGGATTGAATTGGCAGGAGTTTGAGAAACAGGCTCTCCTATAACAAGGATGCGGTGACGAAGCCTACAAAGACGCAACAAAAAGACTGGATACGTAAGGTCGTTACAGGCTTTCTACTCTAGAGTAATGAGGACTTATAAAATCGCATCTTGATGTAAAGACTGGGAAGGCACTTAAAATGTAGGCTCTCCACCGCAGGGATGCGGCGGCGAAGCCTACATGGACGTATTAACGGCGGGCCTACGTTTTGATTGCCTTTTCAGGCTAGCCCGCCAATAGCGCTATTAGCCGTTTACGAAGTCAACGCCTAGCTTGATGTCGCCACGTAGGCCTTCAAGCATGTCGTTTTTCGCTTTTTCTTCGAATGCGCTTAGCTCGCCGTATGGCAAGATTTCTTCAACACCATTTGCGCCTAGGCGAACTGGGTGTGCAAAGAATGCTGCGTCGTCGCTGTCGTCAGTTTGTACATAAGTGTACTCAACCACGTTCTCGCCTTGCATTGCTGCAACTAGAGATAGACAGAAGCGTGCTGCTGCTTGACCCATTGATAGGGTTGCAGAACCGCCGCCCGCTTTAGCTTCAACAACTTCAGTACCCGCGTTTTGGATACGAGTAGTTAGGCTAGCAACTTCTTCGTCTGTGAACTCTACGCCTTCAACTTGTGAAAGTAGAGGAAGGATAGTTGTACCAGAGTGACCACCGATTACCGGTACGTGCACAGAAGATACGTCTACACCTTTAAGTTCAGCAACAAACGTTTCAGCACGGATAACGTCTAGTGTCGTTACACCAAAAAGCTTGTTCTTGTCATAAACGCCTTTTGCTTTAAGCGTTTCAGCTGCAATAGCAACAGTAGTGTTAACTGGGTTAGTGATGATACCAACACACGCGTTCGGGCAGTTATCAGCTACACCTTCAATTAGGTTTTTAACAATGCCGGCGTTGATGTTGAATAGATCAGAACGATCCATACCTGGCTTACGAGGCATACCCGCTGGAATTAGAACAACGTCTGCTCCAGTTAGTGCATCAGCTAGGTCATCTTTACCGTGACCGGTTACTTTTACCGCAGTGGGGATGTGGCTCAAATCAACGGCAACACCAGGAACAACTGGCGCTACGTCGTAAAGCGCTAAATCTGAACCTGCTGGCAATTGTGTTTTCAACAACAAAGACAGCGCCTGACCAATACCACCGGCAGCACCTAACACGGCTACTTTCATACCATTTCTCCTATGGGATTACTTCACGTATTTAAACGGAACGTCACACTAATGCAACGCGGGGGAAAACTCAATCACCGGATCGTCTTATTAACGTTATTTATGGCGATTTTATCTCGATATTCATTATCATGAATGATTATGCAAAGAAATTGCGCAAAGTCTACCTGTACGGCACAATATACGCATACTAAATATAATTCCTAACGATAACCCTCAAAAAAGAAAAGAGCGCTAATGGCAAACGCAAAACAAGAGCTACTCATCAAAGCTTTTAAAGAAATTCTTAAAGCAGAAAGTTACGGTTCACAGGGCGAAATTGTTGATGCATTAAAAGCACAAGGCTTCGACAACATCAGCCAATCTAAAATCTCTAGAATGCTAAGCAAATTCGGCGCGGTACGCACGCGAAATGCCCGAGGTGACATGGTGTATTGCTTGCCTCCAGAGCTAGGTATGCCTACGGCTAAAAGCCCTCTTAAACAGCTGGTACTGGATATCGTTCACAACAACGTAATGGTAATCATTAGAACCAGCCCTGGTGCTGCACAGCTTATTGCGCGCTTGCTTGACTCATTAAGTAAGAAAGACGGAGTTTTGGGCACCATAGCAGGTGACGACACTATTTTCATCGCGCCAGCGGATGTGTCTAGAATCGAAGAACTAAGACAGCGTGTTGAAGACCTGTTTGAGAACGTTTAGGTAGCCACGCTATTAAAACGGTGCCCTCTCATTGAGGGCACTATATATTCTGCTGTTCGCTGACGCTAACTCAATAGCTTAATCAGCGCATCGGCTGCTGGTCGTGATGACGGCGGATTCTGTCCCGTCACCAGTAACCCGTCGGTACACACTTTTACAGCAAAATTGTCGGCGCTCTCATACTTACCGCCTTTTTTAACCAGTTCATCTTCAACCAGATAAGGCACTACGTCTGTAAGTTCCATTGCAGCTTCTTCACTGTTTGAAAATCCGGTAACAGATTTTCCCTCTACCAGGTATTTGCCATCAGGCGTTTTAACGTCCTTAAGCACAATTGGCGCGTGACATACTGCCCCAACGGGTTTATTAGCTGCGATAGTGTCTTCGATTAGTTTTATCGAGTGCACATTGTCAGAAAGGTCCCACAACGGACCGTGTCCCCCTGGATAGAACACCGCGTCAAACTCTTCAGCTCTCACATCTTCAAGCGGAATAGTCGACGCTATAGCGCTACGCGCCAGCTCATCTTTCGTATATCGCATAGCGTCATCGGTCATTGCATCGTCAGCCAGACTATTGGGATCGATAGGCACTTGCCCTCCCATGGGTGACGCCAAAGTTATCGTATATCCTTGGTCTTTAAATGCGTAGTACGGCGCAGCAAACTCTTCCAACCACATGCCTGTCTTTTTGCCGGTATCACCCATAATTTCGTGAGATGTCATTACCATTAGCATACGTTTTGACATAAGCCCTCCTTGCGAGCATTTAAAAATTTGTCGTCAATTACTTCGGCTAATGTACGTAGTTAGATCATTAAAAAAGCGGAGGATCGTTTGATTGCATGATTGTGAGATTAATGGCGGGCATAAAAAAGTGCCACTTCCTGTTAAGGAGAGTGGCACCTAACACTACAATAGGTTCACACCATTGGATTAGAAGCTGTACTTAACACCAACTCGGATTTGCCATAATGATTGCTCATTAAAGAATCCATTTTGATTAGTGTTACCTTCAAAGAACTCGTTGTACGTATATGTACCATCGCTATTTAGCGATGCATCAAGTACAGGAGCTGAAACGAATGGACCAATTTTACGAACGCCCCAATCATCATTTAAGAAGTTACCAACGTTCTTAAGGATGAAGTATGCACTTGCGCGATGACCTTTCATGAAACCAGGAAGTTGCTGGTCAATACGGAAGTCAACTCGAGAATACCATTCAGCATTTTCAGAGTTACGCTCAAGGATTTCGCCGCGAGCAAAACCACCTTCATCGATGAATGAGTTGAATGCACCTAAGTCGAAGCCTTCTGCATACGTCACGTTTGGATCATCAACTTCTGGGATGTAAAGAAGTGCATTGTTTGTTCTAAACTGCGCGTCGCCGATCGTGATACCGTCAAAGGTGTACGAGAATGGACGACCTTGCTGGCGAGATCCGAATAGCGAGAAGCTTGTTTTGTAACCGTCAACAATTTCAGTCGAATAACGCAAGTTAAACGTAAAGCGATGTGGCACTTCGTAGTTCGAAGTTGCGATACCAGGGTTTAACGGGTCTGATGAAGCAAAGTTAGTAAAGTTCGAGAACGCTACTGAACTTGCCATTGGTGTAACGTCTTCAGAGCGGTTGTATGCATAACCGAATGAAGCATCTAAACCAAAGTCATATTCTTTTTGAACAGCAAAAGAGATAGTGGTCGACTTGCCATCTTCACGAGCATTGGTAAGTACTAAGTCACTCTTACGGAAGTTACGGAAAACAGCGTCACCATCGTCATTAGTTCCAACTTGAATATAGTCGTAGATAGGTCGACCGTCAGCTGCAAAAGTAACGTTTTCTGTGTCCCAACCAACATTTATGATTTGTGCACTATCTTGCTTCTTGTTGTGAAGAATATCTGCTTGGAATACATAATCGCTGTCTGTTACCCAAGTGAAACCAAGATTGAACTTCCATTCGCTAGGAATCTCAAAATCAGGGTCTACGGCATTCGTTGAAGGCTCATTACCCAAAGATGGATCTGCATCAGCAACTTCATCAAACATCTCTTGAAGTGGTGAGTAAATTAGGCGACCACCATTAACCAGCGGAACCGTGTTACCGTTCTCATCGAACAACTCAAAATCACTGCGATAAGTATCAATATTTGTAATACCGTCGTTAGAGAAAGAGTTTGATAGCCAAACGTTAGGGTTACCACCAGAGTATAGGCCTACACCACCACGTACTTCCATATTGTCATTCAATGTATAGTTGAAGCCAAAGCGAGGCTGCAATAAATCAATTCCATCGAATGTTGAAGTGTTGTCATAACCATAGCGTTGAGCAAATACTTCATTGCGCTTAGGCTTGTCATCACTGCTGTATTTGTCATAACGAAGACCGAACAACAAAGTTAGGTCATCAAGGATCCACTCGTCTTGAACATAAAGCGTGTTCGTTTCATAAGAGAATCGTTGCGCTGCGTCCTGAGGATTATTTGTGCCAGCAGAGTTGTTGTAGTAGATGTCGTCAGCCAAACCAGCTTCAAAATCATCAATAGTTTCGAAACGGTATTCACCAATAGTATGTTGCATGAACAAGTTAAATGCTTCTAGCTCTTCATACTCATAACCGAATGTAATTGTATGGTTATCTAGGTAGTACGTACCAGCGAACTTGGCAGTTGTGCTATTCCAATCCATTTCGTTAGATTGACGAGAGTCATCTGGACCGAAAAAGACGTCTGCACCGTTTACTCTATCGATGCGAATTTCACCAAAACCACTGTCAGCATCTAGTGAGTTTTGACGGTTGGTAAGCTTGATTCGACCTAAGCGAACTTCGGTAGAGAAGTCGTCGGTCCAGTCTGAGTACAATGAAGCAACTGTTGAATTAAGCTTTGCACCTACTTCGTAGAAATGGCTATCTAAAGAAAGAGCTGTCGAGTAGTCATCAGATTGGTCGATTCTAAAGCCATCGTTATAGTTATAAACTAATGATGCACGGTGAGCGTCGTTGATGTTCCAATCAAGCTTAACAAGTACTTTCTCGTCTTCCACAGGCATTGAGCCAGGCGTACCGCCGATATCGTAATCGTAAACACGTGACGCAATTTCACGAATGCGATCGATATCTTGTTGTGATACTTGGTTACCTAGAGGGCCGTAAGAGAAGATTTGAGCGCCTTCAAGTTTTTCATAAGCACCAAAGAAGAAAAGTTCATCTTTGATTAGTGGAAGACCAACGTTTACACCGTAGCGCTTTTCAGTAAAGTCGCCTGTATCAACGTCTGTATCTTCTACTTTATCACCCATTAATGAATCACTAGTGTAATCATAGAAAGCACTACCGTGAACTTCATTTGTACCCGATTTTGTAACTGCGTTGATGTTACACGCCGTAAAACCACCGTATTGCACGTCAAATGGTGCAAGCTCAACGGTTACTTGGTCAATTGCATCGAAAGAGAATGGCATTCTAACAGTCGGATAACCATTTTGGTTCAAACCGAAACTGTCGTTCATACGAACACCATCAACAGTTAGTGCACTAAAACGTGGGTTACCACCACCACAGATGATCGCCTCTTCGCCGTCGCTTTCAGAAATACTAATACGAGGATCTACACGAACGATATCTTTTAGGTCACGGTTTGCAGAAGGAGCAGACTCTAAATCTTCAAGATTGAATGTTGACGCAGGACTTTTTTGACCGAATACGTCGTACCCCATTTGAGAAGCTGTAACTTGAATTCTTTCAACGTCAGCTTCGTCAGTTAGCGCTAAATTAAGAACTAAAGGCTCACCTAGTTGCAAATAAACATCACTTATGACTTTATCATCAAACTTATCTGAATCAAATTCAACAGTATAAGGACCACCTACGCGTAGACCTTGAGAGCTAAATTGCCCTGCGTTGTTAACTTGAACGGTTTTTCTGGCGCCAGTGGGGACGTGGGTAATAATAACTGTAG
The DNA here is from genome assembly GCF_022348265.1 of Alteromonas sp. Cnat3-28. Classification (NCBI taxonomy): domain Bacteria; kingdom Pseudomonadati; phylum Pseudomonadota; class Gammaproteobacteria; order Alteromonadales; family Alteromonadaceae; genus Alteromonas; species Alteromonas sp. Cnat3-28. The sequence goes on along the minus strand of NZ_JAKREY010000018.1, from coordinate 41,339 downwards.
TTCCTGCTGCTGGAGCTCCTGCTGGACCAACTAGGCTACCTTTAATTGATGAAGACGTTTCTTGCGCCATTACAGCGGTAGACAACCCGATGGACAGCGCAACAGCAGCCGCAATACGGCTGAATTTAGCTGGAGAGTTCATGTGTGTGTTTCCCTTTTTGTTTAAAATTCTTTTTTATGGACTTGCGCAGGGCGTTGTCCCTATCAAGACCACTTACTATTCTAGTACCACGAAGAATTGTTATCGAGATTCATGTCAAATTTATTACAGTTTTACATTTTTGTTTAACACCAATTGCCCGACGCTAGTGACTTTGTAAAAAATTACTTGACCATGTAGTCAAGTTAACTTACTTGTTATTGTTGTTGTCTATCTGCAGCAATTGGACAGTGCTATTCTTGGCAGATGTGCGACTAATAAACAGCGTTTAATAAAAATCAGATTTACCTATAAAAATAAACTATATTTCAATAGCTTAACGATTTAAAATAAATTTACCTATTGCAATAAATAACCTTAACTGATGAAATCCCCACATAAATCGTTAATTCATTTGGTCGTTTTTTTGGCGAATTTTAGAATTGTTGCCTCCGGAAAGTGGATATTATTTGTCATCGTCGCTATCGCGTGCGGTACTTTTAGCTATTTACAAAAAAACAATGTTTATAGTGACATCACCCCACAAGCTGGTCAATTTTTATACTGCAAAACTAAATTAAGTGCGAATAGCGACATTTTTTCAGTGTATGTTACCGACGGTCGCATTGCTGAAATGGCAAGAGATAGATTGTGCGCTGACAGCACAATAAAGAAGCAATTCGGCGAAGTAAAAATTATCATCGGTCAAAGCGACTATGACACGTTTCGCTACATCAACCACGGCGTTGTTGACCTTGCATTAGTGAAAAAGAACGTGGTCGACGCGTTTGGCGCTGACCAAATATATGGGCTGTCTAAAGTGGCATCGCACCCTAATTACAGCGCCTTTTTCATTGCGTTACGCGAACGCCCGCAATTAAGTAAAGAATACTTGCTCGGTAAAAAAATTGGTTTATTAGATTACCCAAGTAGTCGCTCAGGCCACATTGTACCCAAAACTATCCTACAAAATTTAGGGTTAAGCGACACAAACGTATCAATTGTATATTACAGTTCCCATCAAGAGCTTCGCAGAGCACTGTTAGCAGGTGATGTTGACATTATTTCGTCTTATTGGGCTGAAGATGACAGTGATCGCTTTTCAAGAAATTACGCAACACCCTTACAAGAAAGCATAGGTGGAATGCAGTGGTACCTGAAAATGCAGACACAAAACACCGATTTGTTCTGTGCTATGCAGTCTGTTGTACATGAAATAGCAATGGCTCGCCCGCGACCATATTACAAAAATATTACACTTGAAGCGGGGTGTAACAAATGATCAAACCTAAGTTCAAATCGCCTGCATGCATAACGTTAAACTGGGCACTGCTATTTCTGTGCTTACAGACTATCGCGCTGATTGGCCAGTACTTTTCATTTAAGGCTGATATTCATGAAGCGCAAGATAAAGTCGAACGTCGTATAAGCCTAGACAGCGCATTTCTAGATGTGGGCAATGTAACGCTTAATACGCCGGTCAATCAGCATGCTATCTATAGCTATTTAGATAGATTAAATAGCGAACTAACCAAAGAAGGCTATCCTATTTTAGTGAGCCATATTCAGGAAATCAGCGTTCAATCTCAAGATTTCACACAATACCCTAACGTGACATCTACCTTACTGATAAATGCAGAGCAACGTATTGTACTTGAAATGCGCAGTAAGTCGTCATGGAGTGGAGTAGGATTTAGTTTTATAGCATTGCTCTGCTCACTTTTACTACTTCCAGTATTTTCTATTGCAACGAAAAAGCGTAAGAAAGTGTCGGCTGTTGAAGAAGAATTGCTGCCGCCAACACCGAAGCTCATTATTAATCTCAAAGATAAAACACTTTCAAACGGTGTTGATGACAAGGTAGTTGCACTACAGAATAAGCCATTATGTTTCTATACTGCTTTAGTTAAGTTTTGTATTGAGTACCCCAATCAGCCGCTTCCTCCGCATAAAGATGTACCACATGAACTTATGATTCTTGCTAACAAGAGCTTTGGTAGACTGATTGAACTTGGGCATACTAAACGCAAAAGGCCAGACTTCAACGCGAATTTAGACAAAACCTTGAGCGAGATCCGTGCAGCCCTTGATGAAGTGTTTGCCGGATTCACTGAAGAAAAAGAAACCTATTATCCGCCTAGAGCTCAAGGTGAAGGCTCTCGCTCTAAACAACACTCGTACGCATTGCCGAATATTAAGGAAGACGATATAGAAATTATTGGAAACTAGTAATTTTTTAATTCTGGCAGTTAAAAACTGACCACTTGGAGAACTTTTTACTATTTTTTGCAAGTCGACTAAACGCCCTGCAATACCTTGAAAATACAATAAAGTTCTAGCAAAGACCGATCCAAATACCGATAACTTGTGAATATAACATTGATTCGCGAGGCCTAAACGCGTATCTTTGCACCAACAAAATCAGCTTTATAGTACTATGCAATCGCCACTTATTATTGCCATTTCTGGAGCTTCTGGCTCTGGGAAGTCTCTTTTTACAAAAAATTTGTTTAACGGCTTCAGTGCTCAGGGCCGCCCTGTTCAAGTGCTGCGCGAAGATCACTACTATCGCGCGCAAGATCATCTTCCCATGGAACAGCGTGAGAAGAATAACTACGATCACCCAAATGCCTTTGAACATGAGCTTTTGAAAGCACACTTACAAGCATTGCGCGATGGTCAGCCTATTGACTATCCACATTACTGCTATAAAACGCATACGCGTTTGCCTGAAACTGAGCGTCTAAATCCTGCGCCAGTCATTATTCTTGAAGGTATCATGCTACTTGCCCGTACTGATCTACTTCCTTTGTACGACGTGAAGATCTTCATTGATACTCCGCTTGATATTTGTTTGATGCGCAGAATGATGCGCGACCTAAAAGAACGCGGTCGTAGTATTGAATCTGTGGCAAAACAGTACGAAGAAACTGTTAAGCCTATGTATCATCAATTTATCGAACCTAGCCGCTTCACTGCCGACGTAGTAGTGACGCAAGGTGGCAAAAACCAAATTGCATTAGATGTGATCAAATCACACATTCAGCAAGCGCTTCTTTAAGGGAACATTACTATGGTGAGTTTACTGGGCATTGCAGTCCTTCTGGGTATTGCCTTCGCGTTATCATCGGCGAAACGCAATATAAATTGGCGCACCGTTGGTGGCGCATTTGCTATTCAAGCATCCGTTGGCGCGTTTGTCCTGTATTCTGAACCTGGTAAAGAAGTATTGTTGAGCGCGACGCGTTTTGTCGCCAACATCATTGCTTATAGCCAAGAAGGCATTAATTTCTTGTTCGGTCCTATTGGCGACAAGTCGATCGCGTTTATTTTTGCCTTTAACGTGCTTCCAGTTATCGTGTTTTTCTCGGCGCTTATTGCCGTTCTTTATCACCTCAAAGTAATGGGTTTGATCATCAAGGTTATCGGTGGCTTTTTACAGAAAGCGCTGGGAACTAGCCGACCTGAATCCATGTCTTCTGCTGCCAACATTTTTGTGGGCCAAACAGAAGCGCCTCTTGTGGTTCGCCCTTTTATTCCACACATGACGAGCTCTGAGCTATTTGCCATTATGGTGGGTGGTTTGGCGTCAATTGCTGGTTCAGTAATGGCGGGCTACGCTGGCATGGGGGTAGATCTTAAGTATTTGCTAGCAGCTAGCTTTATGGCTGCGCCAGGTGGCTTACTTATGGCAAAAATCATGTTGCCAGAAACCAGTAAGCCAAATGAAGATTTACACGACGTAGATGCGGAAGATACCGGCTACGCCAATGTATTTGATGCAGCCGCCAGTGGCGCTGCATCAGGCATGCAACTTGCGTTAAACGTAGGTGCAATGCTACTCGCTTTCATAGCACTTATTGCCATGTTTAACGGCCTTATTGGCTGGACAGCAGGATTATTTGGCTATGAAAACGTGACGTTTGAAGGGATCCTGGGTTATGTGCTTCAACCTCTTGCATGGGCAATCGGCGTACCATGGGAGGAAGCGCAACTTGCAGGCAGCTTTATTGGTCAGAAAATGGTAGTTAACGAATTTGTTGCCTACCTAAACTTCCTAGAGAACCAATCACAGCTATCTGAAGCATCTCAGGCCATTATCACCTTTGCACTTTGTGGTTTTGCAAACTTCTCTTCTATCGCTATTTTGATGGGTGGAATTGGTGCCATGGCACCAACACGCAGAAAAGAAATTGCGAGACTGGGGTTAAAAGCTGTTATTGCTGCAACGTTATCTAACTTAATGAGTGCCGCGCTAGCGGGCTTTTACCTCTCTCTTGGTTAAATTTCATTAATTTGGACCAGTTGGTCAAGATTTTACTAGACTAACTGGTCAGGTTTCTGTAAATTACGCGCAAATTCCTCGCGGGGTTGATTTATGTCAATTTCTGCGACTTTTTTCTGTAGCCCGTCTACCTTTATAATGCCGCAGTCAAAATATACGGGATAAAGTTATGCAATTAGTTGCTGTTGATTACCAAGCGGAGAACGCACAAGAAGAATTCGTGAAGTCACTTCGCGAGACAGGGTTCGGTGTTTTGAAAAATCACCCTATCCAGCAGTCATTAGTTCAAGGCATTTACGACAATTGGCAGGGCTTCTTCGACAGTGAAGAAAAGAATGATTACCTGTACAACAAAGGTAAACAAGACGGATTTTTCCCTCAGAGCGTATCTGAGGTAGCCAAAGGCTTTACGAAAAAAGACATTAAAGAGTATTACCACTTCTATCCGTGGGGTCAGTGTCCAGAAGCGCTACACCCGCAGATTTCCCAGTACTATGGGGAAGCAAACACACTAGCGAAAGAGCTATTGGGTTGGATAGAAAAACATTCTCCTTCAGAGGTGAGCGATAAGTACAGTCAACCGCTGGGTGACATGATCAAAGATTCTGATCAAACCTTGCTACGTATACTGCACTACCCACCACTAAAAGGTGATGAAGAAGTAGACGCAATTCGCGCAGCTGCTCACGAAGATATTAATTTGATTACTATCTTGCCTGCAGCCAACGAGCCTGGATTGCAAGTACAAGCTAAAGACGGTAGTTGGATTGAAGTTCCTTGTGATTTCGGGAACTTGATTGTGAATATTGGCGACATGCTTCAAGAAGCGTCTGGCGGATACTTCCCATCAACTACGCATAGGGTTGTAAACCCAGATGGTGCTGACATGACGAAATCTCGTATTTCATTGCCACTGTTCTTACACCCTAGACCAGATGTTGTTCTTTCAGAACGTCATACCGCAGGGTCATACCTGCAAGAGCGCCTTCGTGAGCTGGGCGTTATATAAATTAAGTTCCTTTTGTAGTGTTATTCTTTTGCCGCAGCTAGTCTGCGGCTTTTTTTTAGCTGCTTGCTAACGTTGCCAGTTTTGAAGAATAGCGTTGCTTTTCTTGCTCATTGGGCGAATACCTGACCGCTCGCTCTAGATAACGTTGAGCTTCACTTACATCACCTAACTCGTGATAGGCCTTTGCCATCCCAAATAGAATCTCATGGCGCGCGTTATCAAGTCTTAGTCCTCTTTCGTAATGAACTATTGCCAATGCAATATCACCTGCCTCAAGTGCCTGTTCTCCTAAAATGTAATGGTAATATGGATTATGCTTCCGCTTAGCTTCTACCATTTGTGTTATTTTTAAAGCCTCGTCATCTCTATCTTGATAAGTGTAAAGAATGGATAAATTTTCCCATGCGGTTAAGTTTTCTTCATTTAGCGATAGTGCGTGTTTGTATGTCATTTCAGCCTGCTCATATTCATCCACCATTCTATAAAGCACACCTAAATTCACCCAGCTCTGCTGAAGTTCGGGAGCGACTTTTGCTGCTGCACGAAAATAGCTATAGGCCCGAGTGTAGCTGTTCGCCACTAAGGCATCCGCTCCTTTGTTGTTGTAATACATTGCTATTACTTTGTTTTTGGAAACGGCATTTCTTGGGAAGTAATTTCGCAGCATTTGTGGATCAAAATCAACGTCTGCCCACGTTCCTCCCACAGCTGCAACAGGACTTTCATTTGGCAATGAGAGTCGAAGGTTAATGTGCCCATTCAGTAAGCTATACCCTTCTCGTCGTGTCCAGTATTCCGGAATTTCCACCTCGTAAAATGTTGCATTGAGTCCAACGTGTTCTGCCAAAGCGTACGTCATAATAGAAAGAGACAGACAGTTCGCGGCTCGGTTATTAAATGTTGTATTTGCCGTTGTATTTGCGCTGTTACGATAAAGCATCCCATGATCAGAATGATCGAAAATTGCTTTTACTAACCCTTTTACATTCTTTTGCAGGATACTTTTTTCGTAAACTGCCCTTTCGGCAAAAAACTGTGCGTCTTCGTCTAAGTAAAAAATTTCATCTGAAGACTCTACTGGAAATAACGTATAGGAAGGAAAGAGACTGTCATTTAACAAAGTGGGCGCAGCTTTTACATGCTGATTATCTGTGGATTGGCAAGCGGCAAGCACTATGCATAACAGCAAAGGAACAGCGAGTCGAGCATTCATAATAGGCACCTTTCTTATTTACTCGATAGATTAAGTATAGCAGCGCGCCATGAATTTACATTTTATTTACAACCCAGTTTAAAGCTCGTTCAACGCATAATTTTACTCGCTTCCTTAGGTGCTCATACATTGCGACTTGGCATTACACAAAGTTAATCATCAAATTTCCCTGAAGTGCCGTAACAATTCTCAATTCAGTAGCTTTCAGTGGCGTAGGTCAGTAGTTGGCGAAACGAAGGATGTTGAATTTCACTTAACGTAATGTAATAGGTAAAAGGAAAGAATATGAAAAAGTTAATTAGTGCGTTCTTCTTAGTTGTATTGAGTGCCTCAGCGCTTGCCGGCCATCATGCCAAGGATGGGCATAAAGATATTGTCGACACCGCTGCAAGCAACGACATGTTCTCTACACTTGTCACCGCAGTTAAGTCTGCCGACTTGGTTACTACACTAAAGGGAGATGGGCCATTCACTGTTTTCGCTCCCACCGATGAAGCTTTTGCTGCACTGCCGGCAGGCACCGTTGAAATGCTATTGAAACCTGAGAATAAACAAACCCTTGTTAAAATTCTCACTTATCACGTAGTAACGGGTAAAGTCACAGCAAAAGATGTAGCTGGGCTATCTGATGCCACTACCGTTGAAGGAAGCAAGGTAATGGTCTCAACTGATATGAATAAGGTTATGATAAACGACGCAAATGTGATTAAAGCCGACATCATGACGAGTAACGGTGTTATTCACGTGATCGATACTGTGTTGCTTCCAAACGATGTTAAAGCGGCGCTGTAATCCCTCTTGCAAAGAAAAGCGCTGAAAACGAAAGCACTAAAAATTAGTGCTTTCGTTCATCGATTTATGCATGTGCTTCGATCTCTTCAACAAGTCTCGGCGTAGAAACATTAAACGGTTAGTTGGTCACGGGCATGTTTAAACAGGCCTTCGTTGTCATCTAACCAGTCGTCTGAATCCATTCAAGGAATAAAGAAAGGAGTTCACGTGTTCACAGTCTACACATATAGTATTGCGGGCCTTTTGCTTATAAGCTTTACCGTTTTCGTGCAAAACATCGTTGCCGCTATCGCTCACAGAAAACAGTCTCGCTATATTCCAGGGAAAGTCAGCGAGGAATTGAGTCATGATAGTTTCGTATTCAGAAGCCACAGAACATTTCACAATTCGCTCGAAAATATTCATCAGTTTACGCTCCCAGCTCTTCTTTGCATTTTTCTTGGCGCATCAACCAGCATACTTGCAGCACTTGTTTGGATTTACGCGCTAAGTCGCATCATTCATATGGGACTGTATTACGCAATCGCTACAGAAAAAAATCCAAGCCCGAGAAGCTATTTTTATATGATAGGCACGCTGTGTACCTTCGGCGTATTTGGTCTTGCAGTGTTTAATTTGTTTTCCTAGAAACGATATAAAGTAAGAAGATAAGAGTGAAATTGAACCAAATGGTTAAATATTAAACTTTTGGTTAATCCACATTTTCTAAAATTAGGCGTACTCTTGAACCTGAACACTCACCTTTGTGTTTAGGAGTACTTGTGTATATTGAACAAGTTGGCGACCGAACTTTAGCAGATTGCAAAGTACTGATTGTCGACGACCAAGCCAGCAGCAGACTTGTTCTGGAAACTTTACTTGAAGACACAGTCGCCTGCGCCTCTGTGGGCTCAGGTAAAGAAGCAATTGAATATTGCAAGTACCATACGCCTGACCTAATCCTCATGGATGTTTCAATGCCCGAATTAGACGGGCATCAGACCACCGCATTGTTAAGAAAAAAGCCGTTGTGTGCTCACATTCCTATTATTTTCGTGACCTCTTCGTCAAGTGATGAAGAAGAGTCGAGATGTTGGGAATCAGGCTGCGTAGACTTTGTGGTGAAGCCGGTAAACGCTTGTACCCTACGCAACCGTGTAAAATCACACATCAATCATAAGCTTAGAAACGATTTGCTCGAAAAGCTTATCTATGTAGATAAGTTAACAGGTGCCTACAATCGCCACTATTTAGATGACTATTTACCCCGTTTAGTGAGAGATGGGTTACGTAATGTTACTCCTCTCTCCTTGGTTATTTTTGATGTTGATCACTTTAAACTGTTCAATGATATGTATGGTCATATAGATGGCGATAGCTGTTTGTGGAAGGTCAGTAAAACGATCAACGACGCCCTACTTCGACCCATGGACAAATTAGTGAGAATTGGCGGTGAAGAGTTTTTGGTTATTCTACCTAACACCGATGTAGACGGCGCGAAGGCTGTCACTGAGCGCTTATTGCGAACGGTTTATGACCTGAATATTCCTCATGCAGCATCTGAGTATGAACGCGTTACGCTAAGTGCTGGCTTAGCCGTCAAGCATGCTGATGACAATAAAACTATCGACTACGTCATGTTAGAAGCAGACAAAAATCTGTATGTGGCCAAAACCTCTGGGCGAAATCAACTAGTGGCGCCGACAGCAGTAAGCGCTGGCAAAATAAAAGCACCGAGTCATCCCACAAAACTTAAGGCCTAAGCGCTATAGCTAGAATTGCCTTGTCTTCGACGCTAGTGCAGTACTCCCAGCCTAAAACGGCCAACAGCATTCGTATGAGCCAAAGACTCGAGTGAATTCTCCAAAGTAATTCCCAATTCATTTAGCTGGGCGTAAAACAACTGCATTGTCGCTAGCGCGTCATCTAGTGCGTTGTGTTCAGGAAACGCGGGTAAGTCTAACCGTTGCCTACAAACCGTTAGCGTTGCACTATTACTCGGTAGCACCTGATGTTGTTTGTTTAACTGATAAAGTGCGAGCTGAAGTGTATCAATATAGAGTACTTCCATCTGCGGTAATCCACACCGTTTGAAGGCACTATCAAGCGCCATCAAATCTAATCGCGCATTGTGAAAAATTAGAACATGTGTCTTCAGTAGTGGTAGCAATGAATTGATGGCGTCTGCCAAGCCTTCGCCTTGTTGCAAAATATCTAAGGTCAATCCATGTATTACAGGGCTTTGTCCTAAGTCCGCTGACGTATTTATAACGTGATAGCCACTGGAGGAAAGCGCAATTTTTCCAGCTGAACCACTTACATAACCAATCGATGTAATTTGAGTTGTCACAGGGTCTAACGATGTGAGTTCTAAATCAACAGACGCCAAAGGGGTGTCGCCCAACGTTTTATCACGTAACGACTTTCTGAATTGACGATTCCCAAACAGTACCGATGCACAGGCTTCGATTATTCGCGTTATCATGGGGCTAACTTACGCCGCCAGAGAACTTCATAACCATTGCTTGATTGGTTCGCTCTATAGCCTTGAATGCGGCTTTTAGCTGATGCTTTTCTATCGATGATAAACTTGAAACCGACACACGATTGTCCGTTACTTTATTTTCCAACTGATGACGCCAACGCAAACGATTTAAGAACAGCCAAATATCACGTAGGTTAGTCGCATCTCTTTTTGAGAGCTGTGAATTTTCCGATAGCGCGTCTAACCGGGCAAGTGTATTAGGCAACGTCACGCCATCAGCTAGCGCGTATATACGGGCGATATTGTTGATTAAGGCCACGGCTCGGGTTTTAAGGTCGATCACGTCCCTCTCTTTACGGCCTTTTTCATAAATGAACTTTTGAAACATGGAAAGCGGAACCGATATTTCGTTACTATTTCTCGTAAGCGCTGCTAAGAACATATTTTGCTTCATCAAGGGGGCCCTTTGACGCTGCAACTGCTTAAATAAACTTATATCCCCGGCTGCGCAGCGAACATCAAGAAAAATATTAAAGTGCATAATCGCATCTTTAGTTGGTGCTTTTACCCATCGCTTAGCTTCTTCAATGGCTTCTTCAAGCGAGAGTCTAAGCTTAGGATTACTCGCCATAATATTACCATCGCACAGTTTAATGCCGCATTTGGCCAAACCGTTACACACATAATCAGCCATTTTTGCGAAATATTCAGCTTGCGTTTTGCTTGGCCGCTCAGCAAGAAGCAGTCCATTGTCTTGATCCGAACCCATCGTCTGATCCTCTCTTGCCTGTGATCCATAAACAAGCCACGCAAACATCATGGGGGCTTTCCCGTTAGCCTGTTGGAAAAAGCCAATAAGCTTTCTTGTCATGATATCGGTAGCTTGAGATAAAATTTTGCCAGCAATGTCATAGTCTCCTGCTTTTTTCGCATGAGCAGAGAAATAATGCGGCAATTGCCAGGATAGCCGTGTTAACTCGTAAAGGTTCTCCGCTTTGCTTAGCTCGCCAATAATAAAAAGAACGTTACCACGCTGATGACGAATAATATCGCTGGCTGTCACCATACCCAATGGCACAAGCGTTTGCTGGTCGATAACGGGTAGGTGATGGATGTTCCTTTCGGTCATAAGCGCCAAGGCATCAAATAGCGTTCTATTTTCCGTTATCTGAGCAGGATTAGTCGTCATTATCTGGCTGACTGGAAGATGAGTATCGAGAGAGGCGGCAACCACTCTTGAACGTAAGTCTCGGTCGGTGATAATGCCAATAAGCTTATCTTCTCGTGTAACCAGTAATGACGATACCTTTTGATTCGTCATGATCTGCGCCGCCATTGTTATTGACGTTTCTACGTCCACCGACACGGGAGACTTATTAATAACGTCCTCAAGCCCTTTATAAAGCCACATGGAATTACTATCGGAAATAGCATGGTTTTGAAGGGCATTATTGCGCAGCCCATCAAAAAAATTTCGAATTGCTGGCAGTTCAAATAACGGGGTAACAGCAGATGCTTCAAAACAGTAAACCAGACCTGGACTGTCTACACTGATGCTTAATGAAAAATTACGTTTTTCCATTATATTGGTGTAGCCGAAGTAGTCGCCCTCACTTAAATGGCGTAAAGGGGCATCAGAATCTTGGACGGAAAACTGTCCATTTTGAATAAGAAAAAGTGACGATTTACCCTTTTGAAGGTCGCCCACATTATCCGCTGTCAGGTAAATCAATTCAGTATGTTTTACTAGCTCAAGCTTTTGCTCTTTATCCAGCATGTCAAAAGGTGCTGATGTGTTGAGAAAGTCTTCAACTTGTTTGGCCATCGCAGTCATAGGAAATGTCCAGTTTACAAAAAGAAAAAACCAACCTACTCACTTTCGCCAGTAGATTGGTTTTATTTTGCTAAAGCCTATCTTAAGGCAACATTAGTTTAGTGCGCTGATGCTTCACCCGCTCCTTTAGGATAACGAATGCTTTCAACCAGTTCTTGGATTTCTTCTGGCGCTTCATCTGTTGCTTTGAACACAAGGAAAGCCACAATAAAGTTCACTATCATACCTAAGGTGCCAATACCTTCAGGAGAAATACCAAACCACCAGTTGTCAGGCGTATTGGCCGCTGGGTTTACGAATTTGAAGTAAATAATGTAAGCCGCAGTGAAGGCAATGCCTGAAATCATACCAGCAATAGCACCTTTATCGTTCATGCGCTTGCTAAAGATACCCATAATAATTGCCGGGAAGAAACTCGACGCCGCTAAGCCGAAGGCAAATGCCACCACCTGTGCAACAAAGCCTGGCGGATTGATACCGAAGTAACCTGCTATAACAATGGCCACCCCAGCAGCAAGTCGCGCATACATGAGCTCGGCTTTATCGGTTATGTTTGGCATAAAGTTTCGTTTCAGTAAATCATGGGAAACAGAGGTTGAAATAACCAGCAGCAAGCCTGCGGACGTTGACAGTGCTGCTGCCACACCACCCGCTGCAACGAGTGCAATAACCCACGCAGGTAAGTTCGCAATTTCAGGATTAGCCAATACCATGATATCGCGGTCAACTTTCATTTCGTTGCGCTCGTCACCCGAATAGAACATCTTGCCATCACCGTTCTTATCTTCATATGAGATAAGGCCAGTTTGTTCCCAGTTTTTAATCCACGACGGCGCTTCTTCATAGCTGGTTCCCGTCATTTCAGGTCCATTAATGGTTTCGATCATATTCACACGGGCAAACGCTGCTAGTGACGGTGCTGTGGTATATAAAATTGCGATAAACGCTAGTGCATAGCCTGCAGATTTACGCGCATCGTGAACCTTAGGCACAGTGAAGAAGCGAACGATTACGTGTGGAAGACCCGCTGTACCTACCATTAACGCAAAGGTGATAAAGAATACATCAATGGTACTTTTTGTTCCTGAGGTGTATTCGTTAAAGCCTAACTCGACAGACAAATTATCGAGTTTCTGCAGCATATGCACCCCCGAACCGTCTGCTAAGGTCGCACCAAAGCCGGTTTGCGGCAGGATATGTCCTGTTACCATCATAGAGATAAATACCGCCGGTACAATGTAGGCGAAAATCATTACACAATACTGTGCAACTTGCGTGTAAGTAATGCCTTTCATACCGCCAAGTACGGTGTAGAAGAACACGATAACCATACCGATAACCACGCCAGACACAATATCAACCTCTAAGAAGCGGCTGAATACCACACCTACGCCACGCATTTGACCTGCAACGTATGTAAAGCAAACGAAGATTGCACAAAATACAGCAACCGTACGCGCGGTTTGTGAGTAGTAACGATCCCCAATGAAGTCAGGTACCGTGAATTTGCCAAATTTACGTAAATAGGGAGCTAAACAAAGCGCAAGTAGAACATAACCACCTGTCCACCCCATTAGATATACTGCACCGTCATACCCCATAAATGAGATAAGACCCGCCATTGAAATGAACGAGGCTGCCGACATCCAATCTGCTGCCGTTGCCATCCCATTCATAACGGGAGGTACGCCGCCACCTGCAACGTAAAAATCGTTAGTTGAGCCTGCGCGAGCCCAAATAGCGATGGCGATATAAAGCGCAAACGATGCGCCAACGATAATAAACGTTAAAGTTTGAACGTCCATGATTTACTCCTCATCTACGCCGTAGCGTTTGTCCATGGCGTTCATCTTCGCCATGTAGACAAAGATCAATGCAACAAATACGTAAATTGCGCCCTGCTGCGCAAACCAGAAGCCTAATTTAAAGCCAAAGAATTGGATTTCATTTAAGATATCGACAAAAATAATGCCGGCACCGAATGATACGATAAACCAAACGACTAAAAGCTTGGCGAGAAGAGCGAGATTCTCCCTCCAATACGCTTTTTTGTCCTCTTCGTTTCTAAATGCCATTGTTTCACCCTCATGTCAGGTTAATTGATTGTTATGATTTTACATATTCCTAACGCCCGGCTTTGTTAACGTTATTGCTGCGTGTTACGTGGTTGAGGAAAGACAATCACAAGCAGCAAAGTCAAGCATTTAGGAGCTCGCGTATTACTCTAGACCTGCCTTGAAAAATTCAAAATGAGACCATGGTCGTAGGTAGACCATGGTCGAAATGATTATAATAGCGACAGCATTGTTAAAACTAAGTTAAAAGGAACGTTATGGTTTTTGGTTGGGTAACACTTGCAGTACTGTACCTCTTCTTGCTGTTTTCACTGGCGAGTTGGGGTGAAAAGAACTCGCCCACCGCTAGAGCACTAACGTCACATCCCGCTATATATTCGCTGGCCCTCGCTATTTATTGTACCGCATGGACTTTTTTCGGCATGGTAGGCCAAGCAAGTAGAGACACCTGGATTTACCTGCCAATCATGCTTGGGCCTATTCTCGTTTACGTCTTGGGTTATAAGTTTATTTACAAGTTAACCCTCGTCAGCAAGAAGCAACACATCACTACCATTTCCGACTTCATCGCGTCGCGCTATGGCAAGCGCCAAACCGTAGCTTTGGTAGTTACGCTTATCGCGCTCCTTGCCACTATTCCTTATATCGCGCTTCAATTAAAAGCAGTGGGCGCTACTTTCCAACTTCTTACTCAGCAGCCTAACAGCAACGGCATTATTATTGCCGCCACTGGCTTCATCGCGGCATTCGCAATATATTTCGGTACCCGGCAAACGGACGTCACCGAATACCGACGGGGCTTGATGCTGGCTATCGCCTTCGAGTCGACCATTAAATTGCTGGCGTTAGTGCTGGTTGCCATTGTTGGTTATAGTGCGTGGAAGCGCACCCAGTCTGGTCCATTCTTCGAAAGTTTCACCAATGAAATAGCCTTGGCGCAGTTTGGTTCGTTTACTTTCATCGCTCAAACTATCATGGCGGCAGCGGCCATTGTTTGTTTGCCTAGGCAGTTTCACGTTGCCATTATTGATAACCTAAGCCTAGGTCATCTGCGCACGGCAAGGTGGTTATTCCCTCTCTACCTGACCATTATTTCAGCGGTAATTCCTATTATCGCCATTGCAGGCAAAGCCATTTTTGCTGGCGCTAATATCGAGCCCGACTCTTACGTACTGTCGCTAGCTGTATTTTCAGAGTCAGTTCTTCTTCAAGTGATTGTTTTTGTAGGCGGGCTCTCTGCCGCAACAGCTATGATCATTGTGGCAACACTCACACTGAGTACTATGCTCACCAACGATGTGATTCTGCCGCGCATTCTCGCGTTTACAGGTAATACCGATGACAAACAGGATGTGTCGAGCAAAATCAGGCTTATTCGCCGTATCGTCATCGCGTTTATCTTGCTTATGGCGTTTTTGTACCACCAGCAAATGACCAGCAGCCGCTCGCTTCATTCAATTGGGCTTATTGCGTTCTCGTTAGTTATCCAGCTTATGCCAGCCATTGTTGGCGGACTTTACTGGAAGCGCGCGCATGCGCACGGGGTTTACGCAGGGCTAATGGTGGGATTAGTGATTTGGGTATTGTGGCTTGTGCTTCCCATTGTGAGCGAGCAAGTTTCACAAATGGAACAAAACGAACTCATTAGCCAAGGCGCTATGATTAGCTTAGCGGCAAACAGCTTTGTTTACATACTCTTTTCACACTTTGCACCGCAGCGTCTTATCGACAGAATGCAAGCTGAAGCCTTTGTGTCTCCTGCCATTTCCACTAACAATACCGTTAAAGCGCAGGCAACTAACGTGACCGTCTCCGATCTTATAACGCTATTGTCGACCTTTATGGGATCCGGTCGTTGTGAACAATTGTTGGAACAATATCAACAACTCAATAATTGCCAATTAAAGCACGACGATACGCCGAATGAGTCGTTTTTATCATTTTGCGAACGCGCCTTGGGTGGCGTTATTGGCGCATCGAGTGCCAAAGTACTGCTAGACAGCGCATTGCGTGGTAAGAAGATGGACTTTACCGAGGTTATCAACTTCTTCGATGACACAACGCAAGCCATGCAATTTAATATGACTGCACTACTCACGTCACTTGAAAACATGGACCAAGGCATTAGCGTAGTCGACAAACACTTAAATTTGGTAGCGTGGAATAAACGCTATGCCAACCTCTACCCTTACCCTGATAACTTGTTGGCAGTAGGTACGCCTATAGAAAAGCTTATTCGGTATAACGCTTCACAAGGTGAGTTCGGCACAGATAACGTAGACGGTGAAGTAGAAAAAAGGCTGGCTCATTTGCGCTCTGGTATGCCCCATCGCTTCACACGACAACGAATGGATGGACGGGTTATTGAGATGGTAGGTAATCCTTTACCTGGCGGAGGCTTCGTAACAAGCTTCAACGACATCACCGGACACGTGGAAATACAGCAAGCGCTTGAAGAATCAAACATTGATCTTGAGGCTCGTATTAAGAAGCGTACTGAAGAAGTACACTCCATAAACGCCGAGCTTCGACTTGAAATAGAACGGCGCTCTGATGCCGAGAAAGAACTGATAAGGGCACGAAAGGCTGCAGAAGATGCCAATGCCAGTAAAACCCGCTTCTTAGCGCTCGCAAGCCATGATGTTTTGCAGCCGCTAAATGCGGCCAAGCTCTACGTGAGCGCCCTTGAAGAACAAGAACTGACTGAGTCAGCGCTAGCCATTATTCAAAAGCTTAGCCATAGCGTGACGTCTAGCGAAACACTCATTGGCACTTTGCTGGATATTGCACGCTTAGATCAAGGTGAAATGAAACCCGATATTGAGCCTATTGATGTAAGGACCCTGCTGTCACCACTTGTGGACGAAATGGCAATGCGCGCGCGGGAAAAAGGACTTGGTTTTAAAGCGATTATACGCCCGTGCTGGGTAAAAGCTGACAAAACGTACTTATATCGAATAACGCAAAACTTGCTTTCAAATGCGGTGAAATACACGGAAAATGGCCGCGTCTTGTTCATTATCAAGCCTGTCAAAGACACCGTTTATTTCAAAGTTATCGACACGGGCATTGGCATATCTACCGATAAAAAAGACAGCATTTTTGGTGACTTTTTCCGCGCAAACGAAAGTAAGGAACACGGTATTGGTCTTGGCTTGGGGGTTGTTCGACGTTTAAGTCTGCAGTTGAACAGCGATATTAGTGTTACCTCGAAAATAGGCAAAGGCAGCTGCTTTGCGTTTAGCTTGGATAAAGCTGAGCCAAAACAGGTATCCAACGTTACAGCAAAGCCCCGCAGTACAACATTTACAGGCATGGACGTACTTTGCGTGGACGATCAAAGAGAGAACTTAGATGCCATGCAGACCCTATTACAGAAATGGGGAATCAATGTGGTGCTTGCGAACAATTGGGATGACGCGTTGAAAGTCTGTGAGACTATTCAGCCTCAAATCTTACTCATGGATTATCAGCTCAGTCATGACAGCGAGAAAAATGGGCTAGCTTTGATTGAAGAGATAAGACATCGACTTAATATTGTGGTGCCAGCAGCGCTTATAACGGCGACACCAGATGAAAGCTTAGTTACACAGTGTAAAGCCCAAGGCGTAAACTTCTTAGCTAAACCGCTAAAACCAGCGAAACTGCGCGCACTACTTCAAAGTATGACGCGCTACATCAGGGAGGCGAAAAACGTGTAGCTAGTAGCTCGCTGCAGGTTTTTCGCTATATGTGTAAGGAAAGACGTCTAGAGTAATTCGTCGTGTGGTTTACTTTCTTCAATTTTGACCACCGGCGTTTCTACGCTCGACTTTGCCACCACTTTTCCCATTGCTCCCCACTTCTCTTTAGGGTTGAGCAAAACAGGACGGGTTAAAATTAGGTTATTAGGATACATGAGGGTTTCACGCTCAGCGGTAAGCAAGCGCGTGCTAAACGGCCCTACATCGGCAATCACACCTTCAATGAAGTTATCGCCGTCGAGAATGCGCACATAATTACCTCTGCGATAGGCTACGTTTGTGAGCAAAATAAAGTACGCAGTGATGTTACTGATGAGTGACCAACTAGCAAAAAGCGCAACACCGGTTACCGTGATGATAGAAGTGGAAAGCACTAAGAGCCCAGAAAAATCGATCCCCCATGCTAGCAACAACAAGGCTAACGATACTGTAGCGACAATAACCCGTGCAGCAAAAAGCCCTTTAATAGCACTATTTGATTTTAGCTTTGACTTTACGATGTTGGTTTCTAATTTTGGCAGCAACTTACGAGACATCGCCAAATAAATTAGTAAAACCAAACCACTCCACACGACATTTGACTGGTACTGAGTTAACCACGCCAAAAACCCATGCCACCACTCATTCATTAACACAAATCCTTACATTTTTTCGTTAAGCAGACTGACCTTAAATTCTGATTTTACGTTAAAAAGGCCGACGCGCTCTAATGCTAACGCGAAAAACAGTCAAGTTCATGCATTAAAAGCAATCGACACAACAAGAATTATTCGTAAGACACCCCCGAACACTTACATTAGTATGCGCGCAAAAATGACTTGTCTATTTAACAATCACGTTCTAACGTGGTAGTAGATTGGTCGATAAAACGACAAAATAAAACACAAACTACAGGCTTTTTTATAATGCGCATTGCAATTCTTTCTAGAAATCCTCGTCTTTACTCTACTTCACGCTTAGTCGAAGCTGGGCAGGCTCGCGGGCATCAGGTTGACGTTATCGATACCATGCACTGCTACATGGATATCACCAGTGCGCGACCGTCAGTTCGCTATAACGGTAAGCGACTACCCTATTACGATGCAGTGATCCCGCGAATTGGCGCATCGGTTAGCTTTTATGGCACATCAGTCGTTCGCCAATTTGAAATGATGGGCACATACAGCCTTAACGAGTCGGTTGCTATCAGCCGCTCTCGAGATAAATTGCGTTCATTGCAGCTTTTATCACGTAAAGGCATCGGTATGCCGAGAACAGGCTTCGCACACCACCCTGACAAAATCGACGATGTTATTAAGACGGTTGGCGGCGCCCCAGTGGTTATTAAGTTACTTGAAGGCACGCAAGGTATTGGCGTGGTATTGGCAGACACGCAAAAAGCGGCAGAGTCGATCATCGAAGCCTTTATGGGTCTTAACGCCAGTATTTTAGTGCAAGAGTTCATTAAAGAAGCGGGCGGTGCAGATATTCGTTGCTTTGTGGTAGGTGGAAAAGTTGTAGCAGCGATGAAGCGCCAAGCAGCACCTGGGGAATTCCGCTCTAACCTTCACCGTGGCGGTCAGGCAAGTTTAGTTCGCCTAAGTCCAGCGGAACGCAAAACAGCGGTAGATGCGGCTAAAACGATGGGACTAAATTGTTGTGGCGTAGATATTCTTCGTTCGAACAACGGTCCAGTCGTTATGGAAGTAAACTCATCGCCGGGCCTTGAAGGCATTGAGAAAGCGACCAATAAAGATGTCGCCAGTATGATCATCGAGTTCATTGAAAAAAGCGCAGAGCCGCACAAAACAAAAACCCGTGGAAAGGGCTAGCGCCCTTTAACCTTTGCTATGCAATAACGTAAATATAGGAAAACGTTAGTGGTAAATGATGTTTTAAGAATTGGGGGTGAAAACATTGCTCCTGGCGAAACAAAAAAGATTGAGTTAGAAATGCCGCCGTTGTACACGGCCACCAATATGAGCATTCCGGTTTACGTTAAACGAGGAAAGCGACCAGGTCCCATTATGTTCGTCAGCGCAGCCATTCACGGTGACGAATTAAATGGCATCGAAATAGTAGGCAGACTTATCCGCTCAAAAGCGATTGAACGCCTAAGAGGAACCCTTATCGCGGTGCCTATGGTTAATGTGTACGGTGTACTAAACCAGTCTCGTTATTTACCCGATAGACGCGATTTGAACCGCAGTTTTCCAGGGAGTAAAAAAGGTTCGCTTGCCGGTAGGTTAGCCAACTTGTTTTTCAAAGAAGTGGTAAGTAAGTGCGATGTCGGCATTGACCTTCACACCGGCGCTATACACCGTAGTAACTTGCCACAGATTCGCGCTGACTTAGACGACCCAGAAGTACTGGAAATGGCAAAAGCGTTTGGCGTACCTGTACTTCTTAACGCAGAGTTACGCGATGGCTCTTTGCGCGAATCGGCCAGTGAAAGTGGCGTTAAAATTCTGCTTTACGAAGCAGGCCAAGCGTTACGTTATGACGAGTTTTCTATTCGTGCTGGCGTAAGAGGCATTATTAATACCATGCGTCATTTGGGCATGCTGAATAAAAGCCGCAGCAAGGGCCACAGTATCGAGCGTTTTATAGCGCGCCAAAGTGGATGGGTTCGAGCGCCAGAAAGTGGCTTTGTGACGCATTTAGCACAGCTAGGTGACCATGTTGAGAAAGGTGACAAACTGGCCATTATTGCTGATCCGTTTGGCAATTATTTAGACAGCCTTGAAAGCCCTGCAGAAGGTGTTGTAATTGGTAAACAAAATATTCCGCTTACCCAAGAAGGTGAAGCGGTTTACCACATTGCATACTTTTCAGAGCCTGATACTGTTGCAGAACACGTAGAATTATTACAAGACAATTTATTGCCACCAGAACAGGGGCCTGTTTTATAAAATTGGTAGAAAAACTGATGAACAATAAAAAAATTGTTGGTGCGGTAGAGCTGTGCGATTTACCAAAACTCGCCATCTCTGATTTGAACGTACGCGTTGATACAGGGGCGGCAACGTCTTCACTTCATGTTGACAACATTGAAGAGTTTGATCAAGACGGTGAATTATGGATTAAATTTGATATTCATCCGGACATTCACAACGTTGAACGCGTGGTTCGCAGAGAAGCACGTGTAGAAGGACAAAAACGCGTAAAAAGCTCAACGGCTACACTTGAGAAGCGCTATGTTATAATTACGCCTATAATAATGGACGGGTACCAGTGGGATATTCAGTTAACCCTAACGGACCGCTCTGAAATGACCTATTTGATGCTGCTCGGAAGAGAAGCGATGAGGGGTCAATTTATTGTAGACCCCGAGCACGACTTTTTGCTGACGGGAAAAGACTAGCAATACAAGTTTGCCAATGGATATTCAGCGTTAAAACCTGCGGCAACTTGCAGTAAGGCATGCGTTTAGTGCATGAAATACAAAATATGGACGTTACGAAAAAAGCCCTAAGTGTTGCCTCTCTGCTGTTGAGTGTATTTACACTATTGAGTGCTAATGCTCAGCAGCAAAACACAAACGAGGTAAGTACTGACTTACCTCACACCGTTCTCCGCCTGCCAAATATTCACCCTGGGCGAGACGCCGTATACGCCTACGCTAAACGTCTTCTCACAGAATCACTACGCGTTACTGAACCTCAATACGGTTCTTTTGAACTGATTGTCAGCGACCAAGAAACCGCGCAAGAACGTCAATTACGCAGCCTCGAGCACAACATGCTGGACGTAACGTGGAGCGTTACATCAACAGAGCGTGAACGCCAGTTTCTTCCCATTCGCATTCCCATTATGGCCGGACTATTTGGTAAGCGTGCATTGTTTGTAAGAGAAGACGACACGCGGTTAAAAAGTGTAGAGTCATTGGAAGAGTTGCGGGCCTTTAGAGCGGTTTTAGGCTACGACTGGCCAGATACAAAAATTTTTCGCGCAAACGACATTCCTGTTCTAGAAACGACTTATCGAGCATCATTTCGCATTGTCTTTGAAGGCTTTGCTGATATGTTTCCAAGAAGCGTAATGGAAATCAAAGAGGAACTCTCAGACAAAACCCTTTCTCGCGGCCTAACTATTGATGAACACCTTATAATATCGTATCCAAGCCCCATCTTTTTCTTTGTAGGAAGCGACAACCAGGCATTAGCCGGGCGGATAGCTGAAGGCCTGTTAAGGCTCTTCGAAACGGGTAAGTTTCAGGAGCTACTGTTAGCTCACGATAATTTTAGAGAAGGTATGGCACTTACCGAAGGGCGAACGGTTATTGAAATTGACAATCCTTTGCTAAGTGAACAAAGCCGCTTGGCATTGGAAAAGTTCTTACCGGAATTTGCTACCTCAGAAGCCGTGCTTAAGTTCGACGCTACTGAACCGGCGGCTCCAACTCAAGTTGTGAAGCAATAAGTACCGCTTGTGTGCGGTTGTTTATGCCCAGCTTTTTAAAGATAGCAGTAACATGCGCTTTAACCGTGGCCTCTGCGATATCTAAATTAAAGCCAATTTGCTTGTTCAGCAAGCCGTCTCGCATGTAACAAAGCACTTTGTATTGCGAAGGCGTTAGCGAGGCAACTTTGTCCGCTAATTCAGAGAATTCTTCATTCACCTCATCAACGTCTTCACTTAAGTTATCAGGTAGCCATACATCGCCATCCAGAATTGCTTCTACGGCGTTTGCAATATCTTGCGCACTGGCTGTTTTTGGGATGAACCCTAGCGCGCCCACGCTAATAATCTTTGAAATAAGTGTGGTGTCTTCTGTGCCAGAGACTACGGCAACAGGAAGTTCGGGAAAGAGTTTTCGAATATGCAGCAAGCCAAACAAATCATTGCTACCCGGCATGTGCAAATCAAGCAACAATAAGTCGATATCCTCGTTGTTGAGAATATCGACTGTAGTGTTAAGGTCTCCCGCCTCTTTGAGGGTTAAGGCTGGAAGTGACAACGACAACGCGCCTCTTAGTGCATCGCGATACAGCGGATGATCATCAGCGATTAGAAGGGTTATCATTGTCTATATCCTTAGTTTTTACTTATTTAGACGTTCCTCTATCAGTGTATCAACAACCGATGGATCCGCCAACGTAGATGTGTCACCTAATTGCTCATGCTCATTGGCGGCAATCTTACGCAAAATACGGCGCATAATTTTACCAGAGCGGGTTTTAGGTAATCCACGAGACCATTGGATCATATCAGGTGTAGCAATCGGGCTTAGCTCTTGACGCACCCACGCCTTAAGCTCTTTAGTAAGGGCTTCATCTGCTTCAACCCCTTCATTTGGCGTTACGTAAACGTAGATACCCTGCCCTTTGATATCATGTGGGAAGCCAACAACGGCAGCCTCAGCCACTTTAGAATGGGCAACAAGTGCACTTTCGATTTCAGCGGTGCCCAAACGGTGTCCAGAAACGTTTAGCACGTCATCTACACGACCGGTGATCCAGTAAAAGCCATCTTCGTCGCAACGAGCACCATCACCGGTGAAGTACACACCTTTGTATGCGCTAAAGTAGGTGTTAATAAAGCGCTGATGATCGCCATAAACCGTTCGAGCTTGGCTCGGCCAGCTGTCTTTAATAACAAGATTACCTTCTGCTGCCCCTTCAAGCTCATTACCGTCAGCATCAAATAGCGCAGGCTGAATGCCGAAGAATGGACGAGTCGCTGAGCCAGGCTTCAACTCCGTAGCGCCAGGTAAAGGCAGGATCATGTGTCCACCTGTTTCTGTCTGCCACCATGTATCGATGATAGGACAACGGCTCATACCAATTACGCGGTGGTACCATTCCCATGCTTCAGGATTAATAGGTTCACCTACTGTTCCTAACAGACGAAGCGATGAGACATCACACCCTTCAACTGGAACATCTCCGTGGGCCATTAATGCGCGGATCGCAGTTGGCGCGGTATATAAACTATTTACTTTGTATTTTTCCACTACCTGAGCAATACGCTTAACGTCTGGATAGGTGGGTACACCCTCAAAGAACACTTGTGATGCGGCGTTCACCATTGGGCCATAAACCATGTAGCTGTGGCCAGTGATCCAGCCTACATCAGCGGTACACCAATAAACATCGTCTTCTTTGTAGTCAAAGGCATATTTAAAGGTCATCGCAGAATATAAGAGATACCCGCCCGTGGTGTGTACTACACCTTTTGGCGTTCCAGTAGAGCCTGATGTATAAAGGATAAACAGTGGGTCTTCCGCGTTCATTACCTCTGGTTCACACTGCGCTGACACGCCATCAACAGCGTCATGCCACCACACATCGTGCTTAGCATTCCAGTCTACTTCTCCTCCTGTGAGCTTATGAACTAAAACATGAGTAATAGACGGACACGCATCACCAGACAGTGCTTTATCCACATTCGCTTTCAGTGGAATACTTCTTCCAGCACGACGGCCTTCATCAGCAGTAATCACGACTTTGGCGTTGCTGTCGTTGATACGATCGGCAATAGCGTTAGGTGAAAATCCACCGAAAATCACCGAATGTACTGCACCAATTCGGGCACACGCTAGCATGGCGTAGGCAGCCTCAGGTACCATCGGCATGTAAATCGCAACACGATCACCTTTTGCTACGCCCATTTCTTTAAGTGCATTTGCTAATTTACAAACTTCATAGTGCACTTGTTGATACGTGATATCTTGGCTATCTTCTGGTGAGTCACCTTCCCAGTGAAAGGCGACTTTTGTGGCATTATCAGCTAGATGGCGATCAATACAGTTATAGCTGGCATTTAACTCACCATCTTCAAACCACTTAATAGACACATCGTTTTCACCAAACATTGTGTTTTTAATTTTGGTGGGCTTTTGATACCACTCAAGCATGGATGCGTGCTCAGCCCAGAACGCTTCAGGTTGCTCTACAGATTGCTTATACATCTCATCATATTGAGATGCGGTTAAATGTGTAGACTGAAGAATGTTCTCAGGCACAGGATAAGTTTTGCTGGCGGTCATAAAGATTGCCTCCAATATCAATGATGTAAAATTCTTGTTGTATGGTGAAACACTCTAGCCATTCACCCACAAAGCAAAATGAGACTTTGGTCTTAGCAGCATACAACTAAGGTTCTACTAGAAAAGTATTACGACTATAGTCTTATGCGACCATTGGCTTATTTAATTTTGAGATAATAAGTACACAATCAGCAATGTTAACGTTGAATTTACATTTATTTAACCACTTTTTTGGAACAGACACGATGAAAGCTAAAATAAAAAATACGGCTACAGCAGTAGCGCTGTGCCTAGCAGCATCTACCGGTGCAGCGCAAGCAGCAACAATCGGCGACACAAGTGTGAAATTCACAGGCTACATTAAAGTCGACGCTATGGTCAGTGACTACTCAGATGGCACCATTGCATCGGGTAGCGTAGGTCGCGATTTCTATATTCCTTCACTAACACCTGTTGGTGGCGTTGACGAAGATCCACAATTTGATGCTCACATTAGAACATCGCGATTCCGCTTTGCTACTTCAACACCAACCGCTGAAGGCGATACCATTAACGGTGTTTTCGAGCTCGACTTTTTAGTGACCGATGGCGGCGATGAGCGCATCAGTAACTCTTACGTTCCTCGTGTTCGTCACGCATACCTGACCTACAAGAATTGGTTGGTGGGCCAAACATGGACGACCTTTATGGACGTAGGTTCATTACCAGAATCACTTGATTTTATTGGTACCACTGACGGCATCACCTTTGCCCGTCAAGTTATGGTGAGATATACCAACGGCGGCCTACAGCTTGCGCTTGAAAACCCAGAATCAACCATTACGCCATTTGGCGGTGGTAGCCGAATTACGAGTGACGACAGCAGCGTTCCAGACTTTGTAGCTGCCTATACGTCAAAGTATGACTGGGGTTATGTAAAAGTAGCGGGCTTATTAAGACAGTTGTCTTACGATAATGCCGCTGGCATTGATGCGGACGAAACCAGCTTTGGTGTATCGGTAACCGGTAAATACAATTTGTCTAATGGCGACGATATTCGCTTCACGTTCAACACGGGTAAAGGTTTAGGCAGATACTCTGCGCTAAACGCAGTTAATGGTGCAGTACTTACCGAAAGCGGCGACCTTGAAGCCATAGACTCAACAGGTTACGGCGTTGCGTATCGTCACAAGTGGAGCGAAAAAGCGCGCAGTAGCATCATGTTCTCGGCGTTTGAAGCAGACAATGACGTATCATTAACGGGTTTAGCTACCACTGAAAGCACTTATAGCACACGTGTAAACTACTTGTACTCGCCAACTAAAGCGCTAACCGTTGGCGCTGAATACGCTTTCGCAAAGCGTGAAATTGAAGCCGGCCTTGAAGGCGACATGAACCGCTTCCAAGTTTCAGCAAAATACGCATTCTAATACATGCACTAAGTTAAAAAAGAGAAACGGCACTGCGCTCATCAGCGCCGTTTTTTTGTGCATACAGAAAAATAGAATGGCGCGCTACATTAGCTACATAGTAGTGAAGATAATACCCAAAGGCATAATAAAGAATAAGCCACCGATATAAGCTGCGCCGTACATTTTCCGCTCTGCCGCTATCACTGATAATTGATAAGACAAATTGAGCGGAATATTGCGCAATAAAGGCAGCCCGTAAATAAGCGTAACGCCCAGAACGTTATAAATCAGGTGCACAAGCGCTATTTGTAGTGCAAATCCACTATTAACCCCCACTACACCCAACGCTGCGATAAGCGCAGTGATACATGTGCCTATATTTGCGCCCAATGTGAACGGATAGATATCCTTAGCTTTTAAAATTCCACTGCCAACCAAAGGAACCATGAGCGATGTGGTGGTTGACGAGGATTGCACTAGCACTGTCATCACAGCACCCGACGTTATTCCAGAGAGTGGCCCTTTTCCTATGCTGGTATGCAATAACGCCTTTGCCTTGCCTACCATAAGTGATTTCATAATTTTACCCATGTAGGTAATTGAAAACATAATAAGGCCGATACCAAGAATTATTTTCGCTACGCCCGGATAAATAGAAGGTAAAAAGGAGAATGCTTGTGTAACTATGTCTGTTACCGGTTGCGTCATCGCTTTAATAGGATTAACACCAGACACACCGATGGCTTCACCTGTATGGATAAGCGCAACCAATTGGGCACTTAAGAACTCCAAAATACCAAACGCCATTTCAAGAGGTAAGAAAATTAGTACCGACAGCACATTGAAGAAGTCATGAATAGTGGCCGCATTGAAGGCTCGTTGAAACTCATCTTTTTTTGCAACATGACCAAGGCTCACCAAGGTGTTGGTAATACTGGTCCCAATGTTGGCGCCCATCATCATGGGTATAGCGATAGTTATGGGTAAACCACCCGCTACCATTCCGACAATAATAGAGGTAACCGTACTTGAAGACTGAATAAGTGCGGTACACACCATACCAATAATCAATCCCATGACAGGATTAGAAGCAAAACTAAAAAGAGATTTCGCGTGGTCGCCAGTAGCAAATTTGAATCCGCTGCCGATCATGCTGACAGCTAATAACATCACATAGACTAACAAGGCTAAAAGAAGCCACTTACGCCAGCTATGTGCTTTTTCTAGCACACTGTTCTTGGCTAGTTGAGGGTCAATCATTGACATAATACGCACAACTTCATACTTGAAAAGCTCATAATATGACGTGCGTATTACACAAAAATGACGGGGAGTGAAGTGCTACCCCGCCAATCTTAGGAAGAAAAAAATTCGCTTAGAAGCCTAAAGGATACTGCCTTAGTACACCGTGAATGTCGTCCAATGTTTCCTTCGAAAGTGAAATATCAAACGCATCTATATTTTCTTTAAGTTGAGGCACAGTGGTAGCACCAATAATTGTTGAGGTAACACCAGGCACTTGCTTACACCACGCCAACGCGAGTTGAGAAGGTGTTATTCCTGCTTTTTCTGCAATCTTCATATATTCAGCTGTAGCTGCCTGCGCTGGCGCTTTATCTCTGAATAACCCCATACGCTGAGCTAGTGTCCAACGACTACCTTCCGGTCTGGCTCCATCCTGATACTTACCACTTAACATACCCGTTGCTAACGGCGACCACGGAAGGTAAGCAATGTTCTCTAATTCACACATTTCAATTAAATAAGGCCAGTCTTTCGCATGAAGTAAACTGAACTCATTTTGGATAGAAACTGGAAGCGGCATATCCAGCTCTTTGCAAAGTGTAAGAAAGGCGTGAATGCCCCAAGGCGTGTCATCTGACAGCCCCCAGTGTCTAATTTTCCCTTCATCCAGCGCGCGCTTAATGCCTAAAAGGATATCACGCATACCATCCAGTTCTTTTTCTCGGTTGGTGTTCGTTGGATCAGCACCATCCGGCCAATGCTTACCGAAATGAGGTGTAACTCTATTCGGCCAATGAAGCTGGTAAACGTCGATATAATCGGTTTTTAAGCGCTCTAATGAATAGGTGAGTGCGTTTGCGATAGCGTCAGCTGTAATGGGCCCTGCGTTGCGAATGTACTTCAAACCGCTGCCAGCAATTTTAGTCATTAAAACAATGTCAGAGCGCTTTGATTCGTTCCTCGAAATCCAATTACCGATAATGCGCTCTGTATCGCCATAGGTATCTACATTTGGGGGAACAGGATACATTTCCGCCGTATCGACAAAGTTCACGCCTTTATCCAGGGCAAACGCTATTTGCTCGTCTGCATCTTGCTGGGTGTTTTGAATGCCCCATGTCATTGTGCCCAAACACACATCCGACACCTGTAAGTCGCTATTTCCTAAGCGGTTAAACTTCATTTTTGCTTCTACCTTGCTTGGCTTATACCTTATTGATGCAATAATGAGTCGACCGCTTAAGAAATAAAAGTGCCCTCTGTGGTTATGAGGCTTTCTTAGTGGCCAACTCGGCTTCTACACTTGCTAGCCGCGCCTCAATATCTCTTTTGGACTCGACCATTTCATTCGCCAATTCTGCGAGTGATTTTAACTCTGCAAACCCTAACTTTCTCGTATCAATCATTTGATACTGACGCTTACAGCGATAAAAGAAAGTAAGAAAGTTAACAAAAGCGCGGTGAAATGTCGCAAAACTCTTGATCAATACCAGAATTAACACGATAGACGTGAGCGCAGCAACTAAACGGTCAGCCTGTAACCCGTAATTTGGGTAGATTCATGGTTTTCTAGTATTAGTGGCGAAGCAGCAAGCGCATCAGCCAATGTTTTTCTGCTTCCCCTATTTCGTAAAGCCGGTGAGGTAAGCTACTTATTATCTTTGTTCAGTGCCTCAGCCAGCGCGTAATTGCCTTGCGACAAGGCTATATCTGCCACTGAGTTACCAGCTTTATCTACATGCTTGGGATTTGCGCCTTTTTCTATTAGGCTGCTTACAACCTCTTGTCTATTGAAGAGGCTTGCAAACATTAGCGCCGTTTGCCCTTGTGCGTTTTCTTCGTCTATATCGCAATCGGCAAATACCAGCTGCTTTGCCACACTGACATGACCTTTAAATATAGCGCCCATAAGTGCAGTATTCCCGCGGTTGTCTTCTTGACACGGGTTTACCTTCGCCTGCTCAATAAGAAAGTTCACGGTGTCAGTGTGACCGTGGTACGCCGCAAGAATAAGTGCTGTATAGCCTTTTTCATCTGAGACGTTTACATCTAGCCCAGCGTTATAAAAGGCTTGCAACAGGGTGCTGTCGCCTTCTCTAGCTGCGTCGAAATACCGCACTTTTAGTGCTTTAATCGATAGCGAAGCTGATTGCGCAGGTTTATCCGCCGCGCTAGTTACTTGTGTTACAGCACTGGCATCGAAGCTGAATAGAGTGACAATAACGAACAGTGTTGGTAGTAGTGAGGTCTTAAAAATAGACATTGTGCCCTCTTTATTTATCGACGCATGAAGTGAAAAGTAATTGAAATTAGGTAGCTACGCATTGGGTGGACTATTTATCAACGATAAATAGTCCACCTTTTAGTACTTCTGACTTTAATATTTCTGACTTAAGTAGCTCTGACTTTAGTAGCTCTGGTTTATTGCATTAGCGCCGTCAGGCTTTCTGCAACTTGTTTCGCTTTAGCTGCACGTGCAGCCTGCTGTTCCATCAAGTCTTTCGCCGTTTGACGAACTTTAGCTATTGGTGCTTTTGCTAGTTTCGCTACGCCTTTGCCGTAGTCTTTATCTGCGTTGTACATATAAGCACTAATAATGACGCGGATTTCTTCTTCAGGCACCGATGCCAGTGCTCCACCTAAGTTATTAATCAGGTTTTGCTGGCCTTCTTTGGTTAGCTTTCTGAAAAACTCCCCTGCTTGTTTAAAGTTCTGCTCTTTGTAGAACGGAATTTGTTGCGTCATACCTGCAAGCGGTTTGCTTGAGTAACGGAACGCCGGTTCTTCGTTAAGATCAAGACGTCGACTTGGCTGGTAGTTCACATCGCGATTAGTACTCGTTGTGCGTAGCTGACCATGCTGTTCGTGGTTATTGATAACCGCATTTTTGAGGTTCTCACAGCTGTACTCCCACATGAAGGTTGGTACGAGGTTTAGGGGCTTTGACTTCTACGCAAACTTGGTCGCCATAATAGTTATCAGCGTAATTGCATTGCGTTCGAATGGGTTGATTAGTTGTGGAGGAAACACGGTGGCTATTCGCCGTTGTTAGCTTTTTTAATAGTGCGCTCATTTGGCTCTCCTTCTTAAGTTAAGCGCATTATCATTAATTGAACAAAACTATTAAAACGGGTTAAAACGATTCAAATAATTAATTTATTAGATTGTAAAGGTACTCGTTAATCGAGAAAAGGTATGAAAGTAAGTAAATGATGCGTGACGAAAGAAAGGTCGATAGAAATTTGCAGTTCACACTTTGGGGATAGCGGCGCCATTTTAAAGTAATAAGAATAAATGACGCCAGTTTACTAGAGAACCCTTAATATCTGGTCTCCAACTTCTGCTCTCTAACCTTCGAGCCATGGCCCGGTTATAGCTAAGGTCTTCGTTGGAGAGTAAATATTCACGAAAAGCGTATTGCCGTCAGGCGAGAAACACGCGCCGGCAAGTTCAGTTTGCGCATGGAGCTTTGCAAAGTTATACACTTCTCCATTTGGTGTAACACCGCGTAAGTGATTATCAACAATGTCGGTATATTGGTCTTCGCACACCAATAGATGCCCGTTTGGACATACGGTTAGGTTATCGCCAAAGTTATATAAGTTCTTGTCTTCACTTTCTAAAAATAGCTGAAGCTTGTCTTGTTTACCATCAGCAGAAGGAACAAGTTTCATCACCTGACCGAGCTGCTTTTGGCCACCATTAGTACAGCAAAAATAAAGCTCATTTTCCCCCCAATGTATACCTTCACCGCGAGCGAATAAGGCAGCACCTTTCTCATATCCTCTAGCGCGTAAGTCATCGTTCGGGCTTTCTGGGTTGTCTAATACTATCCACTCAACGTCGAACCACGTCGCCAATGGCATAGTTGTGGAACTCCAATTACGTGTATCAAACTGAGGTTTGTTTTTTACTACCAGAGCTTCTAATTGGCCGCCAGCTGCCAGGTTAGCGTACTCGTTAGGCACAAAGCGATATAGCAAGCTGTCACCCTGATCTTCAGTCAGGTAAACAATGCCTGTTTTGGGGTCAACACATGCCGCTTCATGGTTAAAGCGCCCCATTGCTTTAAGTGGTTTAGCTTCAATGAGTGAGTCAGCATTTGCAGGTACTTCAAATATGTAGCCGTGATCTTTGTTTACTACATCGCCGTTCGGGCCATGAGGTCGGTCTACGGACTCTTCACACGTTAGCCACGTGCCCCAAGGCGTAGTGCCGCCCGAGCAGTTTCTTACCGTTCCAACAAGACTGATAAACTCTCGCTCTACCATTTTGGTAGTAAGGTTATACACCATGGTTGTGGTGCCGCCTGGTAAAGCAACGCCACTATGATAGTTGTCATAGGCCAACTCGCTAGTATGCATTTGAATAGACTGTGGCTGAGCACTCAAATGTTTGGGGTGCAGTTCGTGGTTACGTATAAGCGCCACTTTGTCGCTACTGCCTTCTACAGGCAAACAACCCATACCGTCCGCTCTGTCAGGTACATGCATACCATCAGACATGCTATTTCCAAGGCTTGATATAACCTTATAGCTAAAGCCTTTAGGTAAATCGAGCAGCTTTTGAGGGTCGGCGACTAGTGCACCATAGCCTTCACTAATAGGCATAGACGCCAAATTTATTTTCTTACCAAAAGCACTGGTCGCTAGGCCACCAAATGCCAAAGAGCCTACTAAAAACTGGCGTCGTGTTATCATCAAAGTCTCTCACAGCATTAAATTCAAAAATTATAACTCGGTATTGTTACAGTATGACAAAAGGAGCTTATAAAACTTACAAGAAAGCCGCTTTTTCAGGTGGAAAAGAGAACCTAGAACACGATCAAGACTTGGCTAGCCAATAGCGGATAATTGCAAACTTTCTTTAAATTTAGGGTAGTTTTGTGTTTTCATTGATTCCCGCCCAATGTGCTTCCGGTTCAGGCCTTGAGAAGTAATAGCCTTGAAATTTTTCACAGCCTTTACTTATTAGGTATTTTAGCTGCTCTTCACTCTCTACACCCTCTGCAATACATGTGACATTCAGTGCTTTGGCCATTTCAATAATTGCATCAACAATCTGCGCCGCTTTTCCATCAAAGTCTTTTCCTATGTCGTCCACAAAGTACTTATCAATTTTAAGCTCACTGATCGGGAGAACTTTCAGGTATGCAAGACTGGAATATCCAGTACCGAAATCATCAATTGAAAAGCGAAAGCCGAATCTTGCGAGTTCAAGCATGGTTTCCTTAACCAGCTCAATATCCACCACTAAAGCGGTTTCTGTTAATTCCAGCATTAACATGTGAGGTGGAATGCCGTATTGATTTACGCGAGAAAGTAGCGAATTTATAAAGTCAGGCACAACGATTTGTCTAGCGCTTATGTTGATCGCAATACTGGTTTTTAAACCGCTTTTCACGAAGTTACTAATAACGCTCAGCGTTTTTCTTAAAACTATGTCACCTATTTCGCAGATAGCGTAGCTCTCTTCGGCAATAGGAATAAATTCACTTGGGCTTACTGGACCTAACTCTTTCGAGTACCACCGCACCAACGCTTCGAAAGAAGAAACCGTTCCATCATGGGTAACTTGAGGCTGAAGTACTATTGATAATTCATCGCGTTCTATCGCTTGTTCAAGCTTAGATTTTATATCTAAATAACGGTCGAACTCTTTAAACCCATCCTCTGAAATATGACAAAGACCAAAAGGTGCCGACCTTTTTGCCCTTTTAACAGCCTGTTCGATTACATTGATGATTGACTCAAAGCTTTGACCTTGCGGGTTAAAGATAGCACTGCCAAGTGACGCGGTAAGAGACCATTTCACTGAATTTATGACAATATCGAAATGACGTGGACTAAGGAGTGCGCTTTCCACTAAGTTCGCATCAAATTTATGGAGGTCTTCTTTTATGTAGGTTTTTTTAGACAGTACGACAAAACTATCACCGCCATATTTAAAAATTTCATAATCGTGGCCGATGACGAAAAGCAACTGCTCTGCAATCTTTCTTATAGCATAGTTGCCGTTACCAAAGCCGAAACGCGTATTGATTTGCGCCATATTATCGATATCTAACAACAAAATATGTATATATTCTTGCTTCAACGATGCGCGTAACATCAAGTCTTTAAAGCGTTGATGGAACCACTGCTGATTTCGAAGGCGGGTAACAGAGTCAGTATAAGCGAGATTATAAATGGTATCCTGCGCTTCTATACGTTCACTAATATCCCGTATAACACCTATAAATCCCCTTTCACCCTGGTCAAAACTCTCCGACAATGACAATTCCATCTGGAATATATCGCCGTTTTTTCGCTTAGCCGGAAGCTGACGACCTACTCCTATAATTTTACCTACCCCAGTCTCCATATAATTGCGCATATAAAAAGCATGGTTAGACGCATAAGGTTCTGGCATTAGAATCTCTACAGACTGAGCGATTAACTCCCTTCGCGTGTAACCAAACGTTTTAAGCGCAATGTCGTTACAATGTGTGATTGTGCCCTTGACGTCGATACTAAATACAGCATCATTGATATTATTCAAAATATTTTGAATTTTCATCGCTCGCTCTTCATTGAGAGTAAGCGCGGTTTTATATTCAGTAATATCTTCAAATGCACCGAAAAGACGCTTCACTGCGCCATTCTTATAAAGCTCCGCTTTCCCAGAGGCTCTTACCCATCGAATAGTGCCTGACGAATCGATAATTTTGCACTGAATGTCATAGGGCTGTTGGTGAAAACGGAGGTTATCAAATGCGAGCGTTAACTCCTCAGTATATCCCGGGGCGAAAGAGTTGATGGCTTTTTGGACGTTTATGGCACTACCGACTGGTAAACCGAAGATACGGTATGTCTCTGATGACCATATTAACTTTTCAGTTTCAGGATAAAACTCCCATGACCCTGTTTTCGACATACGGCTTATTTCATCAATAAGGCTTAGGTTACGCGCGGTTTTTATTGCGAAAAAGTCCTTCTGCAGTTGTGTAGAAAACAACTTAGCTTGAAGTGAGAAAACTTGTAACCACTCATTGATGTCATGCTTGGGAGTGTTAAAAATAGCAACGAGTAAACCAATATCTTGGTTTTTCTCATTAAAGAGGCCCGCGCCTAAATACGCTTGCGCATTAAGCTCACTGAGGGTTTGATCATCGGGAAAATGCTCGCAAATGTCCGACTTGTAACCACACGCTCCAGTTAGCAAGACAGTTTCACAAGGCGAACCCTTCAGGTCATATTCAATTTGTGAAATTGGAGAGTCGTGCGCAAGCCCTACTAATACGGAAATTTTATCCGCTTTTTTGACGCCTAAAAAGAGATAGTCAGCGTGAAGTAACTCATTAAACCCTAATAAATCTTGCTCATAAGCACTACGATTTTCCAAAACAATTGTGCTGAACTCCGATTCATTTAAAACTGACTCGAATGACATTACTTATAAAACCTTGTTAAAACATTAAAATGGAGTTTGCCACTTCGCACTGACGGAAAAAAGGCAGGACGATAATAAGTTTCAAATTTATCAATGCCTAAGCATAGCTCAACTTGCGATTAAGGCTAGCCTCGAACCTAGTCATTTTGAAATAAGTTTGTCCGCTTCCCCATAAAACCCACTGGGCCTTAAGTTATTTCTGTATTAGAGAGTGGGTGCTGTGCCCTCTGAAACTCTACAACGCAGGGGGGGGTGTCGAAGCTCTAACTTAAAAAGAAGGGTAAGTTTACGGCGTGTTTCCTTCTCTCCCCAAAGCTTTCTGTTATGCAGATTGCGAGGGAGTGACGTTCTAAATCGCAGGCATAAAAAAGCGCACCTAAGTGCGCTTTTCTTGGCTTGTGTTGCTAAGTCTAGATTAGTCTAGGATCTTAGATACAACACCAGCACCTACTGTACGACCACCTTCACGGATTGCGAAACGAAGACCTTCTTCCATCGCGATCGGAGCAATTAGCTCAACTTTGAATTTAAGGTTGTCACCAGGCATTACCATTTCTACGCCTTCTGGAAGCTCTACAGCACCAGTTACGTCAGTTGTACGGAAGTAGAACTGTGGACGGTAGCCTTTGAAGAATGGAGTATGACGGCCACCTTCATCTTTAGATAGTACGTATACTTCTGCTTCGAAGTTAACGTGTGGAGTGATTGAACCAGGCTTAGCTAGTACTTGACCACGTTCAACTTCATCACGCTTAGTACCACGTAGAAGAACACCAACGTTCTCACCTGCACGGCCTTCGTCAAGAAGCTTACGGAACATCTCAACACCAGTACAAGTAGTCTTAGTAGTATCTTTGATACCTACGATTTCTACTTCTTCACCAACCTTGATGATACCTTGCTCAACACGACCCGTTACAACTGTACCACGGCCTGAGATTGAGAATACGTCTTCGATTGGAAGGATGAACGGCTTGTCGATTGCACGCTCTGGCTCTGGGATGTATGAATCAAGCGCTTCACCAAGCTCGATGATTTTCTTTTCCCACTCTGCGTCGCCTTCAAGCGCTTTAAGAGCTGAACCTTGGATAACTGGTAGGTCATCACCTGGGAATTCGTATTCGTTAAGAAGTTCACGAACTTCCATTTCTACTAGCTCTAGAAGCTCTTCATCATCAACCATGTCACACTTGTTCATGAATACGATGATGTAAGGGATACCAACCTGACGACCAAGTAGGATGTGCTCACGAGTCTGAGGCATAGGGCCATCAGTCGCAGCTACTACTAGGATACCACCGTCCATCTGAGCAGCACCAGTGATCATGTTTTTAACGTAATCAGCGTGTCCTGGGCAGTCTACGTGTGCGTAGTGACGAGTAGGCGTGTCATATTCTACGTGTGAAGTAGAAATGGTGATACCACGTGCTTTCTCTTCAGGCGCGTTATCGATTTGATCGAAAGCCTGTGCGTTACCGCCGTAAGTTTTAGAAAGAACTGTAGTGATAGCTGCAGTTAGGGTAGTTTTACCGTGGTCAACGTGGCCGATTGTACCCACGTTTACGTGGGGTTTCGTACGTTCAAACTTTTCTTTTGCCATTTCTATTATCCCAGCAAAGTTACATTAAAAAATTTAGAAATTTTACATGAGCTGGGGAGAAATAAACTGGTGCTGATAGGCAGATTTGAACTGCCGACCTCACCCTTACCAAGGGTGCGCTCTACCAACTGAGCTATATCAGCACTGATTTGGAGCGGGCAGCGGGAATCGAACCCGCATCATCAGCTTGGAAGGCTGAGGTAATAGCCATTATACGATGCCCGCAATCCTAATTCTCTGGCCACCTCATAGAGAAAGTGGTGGAGGGGGCAGGATTCGAACCTGCGAAGGCTGAGCCGGCAGATTTACAGTCTGCTCCCGTTGACCGCTTGGGTACCCCTCCAGATTGATGGTGCCGACTGCCGGAATCGAACTGGCGACCTACTGATTACAAGTCAGTTGCTCTACCAACTGAGCTAAGTCGGCACTACATCAAGTGGGTGCGCATTCTAGAGTATTGTTTAACTCTGTGCAAGTGTCTTTTTGAAAATTTTTCAATTTTCTTTTTTGACCAATTTTTCAACTAATCAAAAACTTACGTCAATGTTCCCTTTAGAAGTTCACTTCGAGCGTAGCGGGCAAGACCCTGCATCACCAAATGAGCGAGGCGCATGTTATCAGCAGATTTTAAGAATGCAAACACTTTTTTGTCTCCACCCCCTAAAATTATGTCAAATTCGGTTTGTTTGCTTGATATGTAATCAACCGCGCTCAAATAAACACCATATAGGGCTGCATGACACCCTGTTGCCACACAATCTTCTGTATCGGTCCCCACTCCAAAGGTGGTCGGAATTTCATCATTCGCGTACACTTTTTTAGTAGAAGCGACCAATGCATTACGCATAACTTGAAAACCAGGCACGATCCAACCGCCTAAATGTTGACCATCCACCACAAAATCAACCGTTATTGCCGTACCTACATCCATAACAAAAAATGCTTTTTTTGA
This sequence comes from Alteromonas sp. Cnat3-28, assembly GCF_022348265.1. Classification (NCBI taxonomy): domain Bacteria; kingdom Pseudomonadati; phylum Pseudomonadota; class Gammaproteobacteria; order Alteromonadales; family Alteromonadaceae; genus Alteromonas; species Alteromonas sp. Cnat3-28. The sequence goes on along the minus strand of NZ_JAKREY010000018.1, from coordinate 4,196 downwards.
TTTTTCTGCAGCGCAGACCATGGCAAGCCATCTATCAACGCCCATTTTTTGAACATTCGCGTAACTATTTTTTATGCCGAAGGCTTCTTTCTCTGTGTGCTTTTCTACAAAAACAATATTTCGCTCGTTACACATGGCGGATATTTCATCAACCAGCTCCTGATTTCTTACCGAGGCGATATATAAATGGGAAATTTTTTTCTGAGAATCGATAAAAGAGAAGAGAGAATTGGCATCTTCACATGCATTAGGCTCTTCTTCTGCATGACAAAGCAGTGAATATTTTATTCGGGTGTTACCGATATCCACTAATATGACGTGGTTTTCTTCAATATTGTTCATATTTTTGGTTTCAATCGCAAAACAATACGTAAAACGAACGGATAATATGCTATTTAAAAATCACAAAGATGAACTACGAAGTACTTCTATTATAAAAATGGTCAAAAATCTTCGTAGCTCAGCTATAAAGTAAAACAAAATAAAACGTTAATTGCCTCTAAGGCTAACTTCGCCGCCGTGGAATCGGGTAATACCGTCTTGCGTTTCAACAAGAAGCGCGCCACTGGCGTCCACTCCCCTATCAATTCCGGAAAAACGCTTCTCACCCATTTGTAAAACAATGCGTTTATCGGCATATAAGTCGAGCGCTTCCCAATATGCTGTAAATGGCCCGAAGCCCTGCTGGGTAAATTTAGGTAAATACGACCACAGCGATTTAATTATTTCTGCCGCCAATGCATTTCTATCTGGGATAATGCCCAAATATGACGCAAGATCGCTATGAGGCTGACCAACATCGTACTGATTATCAGGTACGCAAACATTCAAACCTATGCCGATAACACTATGCGCCGTAGCGCCTATTTGCCCTTCTACTTCAATAAGTACGCCCGCAAGTTTTTTACCTTGCAAATAAATGTCATTCGGCCATTTAAGCTCGGCGTCTTCTACGCCAAACTCTTTAAGTGCATCGCAAACAGCCAAGCCTACCAATAAAGAAAGTCCTGCCATGCTTTGATAACCGTCGGGAAAAGACCAGTACATAGAAAAAGTTAGGCTTCCGCCAACTGGCGCTAACCATGAGCGCCCATGTCTACCGCGTCCATCGGTCTGAATTTCAGCAAAAACCACATCGCCGTTCTCAAGATCTTCTCGTTTACTCGCAATACGCTTCTTCATTTCCGTATTGGTGGAAGGTAATACCGACTCCACATCAATAACCGCTCGTTTTGTATTGCCTAAATGACGTTTAATGCTGTCAGCGCTTAACAATGGAAAACCTCGTTCTAATCGGTAGCCTTTACCTTTTACTTTAAATACATCTAATCCCCAATCGGCGAGTTGAGAAATATGGCCAGCAACTGCTGTGCGCGAAAGGCCCACTTGCTGTGCAATGGTTTCCCCTGAGTGAAACTGGCCGTCGGACAACAAAGCGAGTATATGTTTTCTTATAGCTTTTGATGCTTGTCTCATAGCGAAATAAGTCCTTTGCTTCCTAATAAGCGCACTTCTGGCTCTAGCTGTATGCCAAACTTACCCTGTACGCTTGCTATGATATCTTTTGCCATGGTTATTACATCGTTTCCGGTGGCACCACCTAAGTTAGTAAGTACCAATGGCTGTGTAGGGTGGCATCGCACTTTATTCAAAGTCTTGCCTTTAAAACCTGCCTGGTCGATAAGCCATGCGGCAGGAATTTTTATTTGTTCGTTTTCAGTGGCTGGCAGCTCAACACCTCCGTGCACCACAAAATGGGGTACTGAATCATAGTCTTGTGCAATCGCTTGAAACACTGCTTTTGAAACCACTGGGTTTTTGAAAAAACTTCCTGCATTGCCTAGCTCGGTAGGATCGGGAAGTTTGCTCTTCCTAATTTCTATTACCTTACTATACACCTTTTCTGGTGTAGGCTCAGTGAGTGCCGCTAGTTCGCCATAGCTGGTTTCAAGTTCGTAGTGCTTGGGAAGTTTAAAGTTTACATGAGTGATTAGCACTTTGTTCGCTAGTGCGTGTTTGAACACACTGTCTCTATAGCCAAACTGACAGTCTTCATTGCCCACCAATACCTGCTCGCCGGTTTCAAGAAATACACACTCTACTTTGTCGATTAACGTATTCACTTCTCGCCCGTACGCACCAATATTCTGAATTGGGCATGCGCCTACTGAGCCAGGTATTAAGGCGAGATTTTCGAAACCATACCACTTCTCTTTCATACACAAAGTGACGAAGTCATGCCAGTTTTCACCTGCACCTACACGTAAGTAATGGTGACTTTCAGTATCAAAATGGCTTATTCCCTTAATCTCGTTAACCAGAATTGTACCGTCAAAGTCGTCAGTGAAGACTGAATTGCTTCCACCGCCCAATATATAAATGGCTTTGTTATTGTTTTTAGAAGTTTTGAAGATAGACAGGAATGAAGTAACGTCGCTAAACGACTGGATAGAATCACAAGAAGCGGCGAGGCCAAATGTGCTGTATGGTTGTAGTGAAGGCATAGAGTTTTACGAACTGCGAACAATTCGCTAATGGTAGGGTAACGAAGCAGCAAATAAAAGCGCAAAGAAGGAATAATATTGTTGACAATATTGCTAAGCGCTAGAGCATTACCACTTTCATTCGTTAAAGTGAGAAAACGGAAGCTAGCGCTTATACGTAAATACAGAGAACTTACTGCTCTTTGGCTTTATAACCAATACGAAACCCTCCCCAATGTTTACCGTTCACATATATCGGTGCAGATAGATCATGCATGACCTCACCTGTATCTCGTTTGTAAGTTTGTAGCAAGAAAGTAGAGGTATTGCTGCCACAACGACTTCCGGTTTTGTCATCGAATATCCGTTTCGTTCTGTTATTTGCTAAATCCGTATCGTAATTACCAGTAAGGGGCTGACTAAACTTCTTGTTGTGGGTAGGAAAGTAACCATTTACGTCAACTGCGCCGGCATAAATAATGAAACTATGTGTTTCTAATAAAGGTTCTTGGATAGCGGGAAGTACGTCGTCGGTGAACTTATCAAAAGGTGTCGTGTGCTTTATAGGATTAGTATTCGGTAGAGGTGAATAGTCAAAATTAAACAGCTTTGCTTCCGATATTTTCCCTTCTGAAATCGCTTGCTCGAAACGCTTTCCAACAGTTTTAGCTGCATTTACTGCAATGTCTCTAACTTCGCTGTTTCGATCATTTACATCGAAGCTTTCCAGTAGCCTGAAAATATCTTCAGCTTGACTACTCAGTGATAGCGCCTGAGTAGAAACATCAGTGAGGTCGTGCTCTAATTTTTCTGTCGTCGTGTGCAACTGAAGTATATTGGTACTTATACCTGCGCTATGTTCTGCATTATTTTCTACCATTGCCTGCATAGCGCCCATCGATTCCCGAGCTTTTGTAGAGAGCATACTGGAGTGTGAGATAGCTTCTTCGCTCTCCTTTAATTTCAAATTCATGTTATCACTAGAGTTAAGCACCGTTTCCATAGTAGCCACTGCGGCCTGGCTACTTGTATTCATATCCTGCAGCAAACTTTCAATTCCTGAGGTGGCATCGGTTGTTTTCTTGGCAAGCTCGCGTACTTCATCAGCAACGACGGCGAAACCACGTCCTTGATCTCCCGCTCTTGCAGCTTCAATAGCCGCATTAAGCGCTAGCATATTTGTTTGATCGGCCAATTGGTTAATGGTGTTTGTTATTGTACTTATTCCCTCGGCCTTACTTTTTAATGTAGTGAGCGCTTCAGATGACGCATTTATGTTTTTGACCAGCTGCTGTTGCTGTCTTAATACTTCTTTTAACGACGTACTTCCGAACTGCGTTTTCTCGTCAGATTCATTCATAGAAGATGCAGCATTCTTCGAAAGATCATCTAACTGAGTTGAGGAGACTTCTAAGTGTTGGAGTCTACCGCTCATCTCGCCGATTTTCGCGACTTGTTCATTAAATGCTTTTGATAACTGTTCTAAAAAGAAAGAGATAGAAGCACCACCAATTGCAATGTTACTCGCGGCATGACTCACTTTCGTTGCATCATTGCTGTGTGCATTGTTCTTATAATCGTCAGTTATACCAATTGTCTTAAAAGTTTGATCTAATAGTGGTATTCATATTCGAGTGATTTTGATATGCATACAGCCGACGACTTTAAACAATTAGCAAAGCAAACCTCCAACGGGCAACTGCGAACCCGCTA
>NZ_JAKREY010000017.1:0-84230 GCF_022348265.1 Alteromonas sp. Cnat3-28 | reverse complement strand
CTACACGCTCAACTACACCCAATTTAAAAGCTAAGGTGTAATCACGCTGTGTACGCTTAGGTCTTTGATTACTTGAAGTTGTCATAAAGAAATCCTCTTTATGTCAACGTATTTCAGGACGGGACAGCATGATTGAAAAAGGCCACATTGATGTGGCCTTTTTCGTTTCTCGCAAATGGAATGTTTAGATCTAAGCTAAAGCATAATAAGCTATACGAGCCTAAAGCCCGTACTGCTGCTTAAGCGACTCAGCCCTTTGTTTTGCAGCTTCAGACTTAAACTCTCGACTTGCCAGCTTGCGCGAGGCGAGCGCCTTTTTATCGAGTTCAAGTAATACACTCACATAATTTAAATATACGTCGTCGTTCGCAATAGGACGTGCAGAAACTTCCTCGTACAGTTTAAGCGCAGCGGCTTTATCACCTTTAGCCGCATAAATTTGCGCTAGCGTATCTACTGCGTCAGCGTTCTCACGTTGCAGTGATACGGCTTTTTTAGCGAGTTCTTCAGCTCGAGTAAGGTTTTTATCTTCAAACGCCAAATACGCTAAGTTGTTTAAGACAACAAAGTTATCCGGTGTTTTAGTTAGCACCTGCTCATAGGTTTTAATGGCTGCTGCTCTGTCTTTGCCGATTTGACGCTCTGCTAACAGCATGGCACTTGGAATGTCGTTACTGTGCGCCTGAACGTGTTTTTCAAGAAACGTAAATGCCTGAGCTTTTTTACCCGACATCTCAAGCGCCGCTATCAACAACAAAGCGTTATCTGAGTTAGGCGTAGCGTCATAGGCGGCTTTGGCGTGCTCTACAGCTTGCTCAGGCGCTTTATCGATAAGATTCAAGCGCGCTATTACGCCTCTAACGAAAGGCAGAGCCTTAACATCATCGGCCGTGCTATTAATGATTTCCCATGCAGGTTTAGCCTGCCCAAGTCGGCTGTGAAAGTAAGCTTTCAATAAGGTTAACTGTGCATCTGGGCGTTTAGCCAACACCTTATTGGTTAACGCCAGCCCCTGGTCAAATTGCTTTTGAGAGTCGACAATCAACAACTTACCCAATACCGCATTTTTATCTTGCGGGTAAAACGATAGCCAACGATCGAAAAACGCTGTCGCGTCTTCTACATTGTTGGTGGCGATAAGCGCTTGACCCTTTAAGTTCCAAAACGCTTGTGGCGACGCTTCATTCCCTTCGACATCTGACAAAAGCGAAACCGTTTTATCAAGCTGACTGTTCAACGAATACATTCTTGCAAGAAGAAGTCTTAAATTCAGATTTGTTTTATTGGCGTTGAACTGTGTTTGAGTATGCTTGATAACGTCCTGTGCGTTCCCCTTTTCCGTTGCGAGGGCAAACCATAGCGCTAGCGCCTGTACATCGGCGGGGTTCTTATCAATAAAGGCGCGAACAAAGGAAATCGCGTTATCGTTTTTACCTTCGGCTACCAGTAATTTAGCGCGAGAGTAAAACACCTCATTCTTTGCACCTTCTAGCTCACTGGCTTTATCTAGATATTGGGCGGCCTCTTGGTAGGCTCCCTCTGCCGTCGCAATATTCCCTAGGTAAATAAGCGGAGCTGCAGTTTCAGGTGACTTTTCATGCCACTCTTTCGCCGCGCTTTTTGCTTTTTCCAGCTGATTCGTCGCTATGTAGGCACGCAGTAAGGTTGCTTGTGAGGTGACGGACTCAGGTGCTTGTTCAACCGCTTGTTCGAGGTTTACTAAACCATCGATGTCATTTAATGAAAGCTGTAAAACCCCTAAACGCGATAAGTCTTCGGCTGTAGTGCTAACCCCTTCTGATTTTTCTACCATTTGCTGAGCACCAATGACGTTGCCTTCTCTTAGCAACTGATAGCTGGCTTTCGAAAACAGGGCCGCATCAACACCCTGCTCACCTTCGACTCTTGCTAACACTTCAAGCGCCTCATCGTTTTCACCTAGTTGAAGCATGCTGTCGGCTAGCATTCGAAGGCCAGGGTGATTATCAGGCAAGCTAGACGCCACCATAGTTAAGTGGCGCTGGGCCGCCTCGAAGTCTTGAATTTGATACGCACTAAAACCCGCAACCAAACGCACAACCTGATCGCTCCTACCGTTTTGAACGGCAATTTCCAAGTGTTCGAGGGCCTTAGCATAATTTTCGTTGGCCGACTCAATGATGCCTTTAAAGGTATTAAGCAGCGGATGGTTTTCATTTAAGGTCAACAAGTCATCTACAATAGGTTCTGCTTTGTCGAGCTCTCTTATTTCAATCAGTAGCGCTGCATAGGCAAATTTGCTGGTTACGTCGTCAGGATACTGACTCACATACACGCCGTAGACTTCGGCAGCTTTACTCGGCTCACCTTTTTGAAGATAAATTTTTGCTAGCTGTTGTAGCACGTCTTTATTGGTGGGGGCTTGTTCTCGCAGCTTCTCGGTGGCGGCTAGCGCTCCATCCATGTCGTTGTCTAAAACAAAGGCATAACTGTCAATAAGGCCTTTGTAGACTGAGCTCGTATCTAGGGTTGATAAATCAGCCAGTAGCGTTTGCGCTTCTTCGTTTTTACCTAGCTGCATTAAAGCCTGTAGCTTATAAAAACCCACCTCGGCTGATTCAACTGCTGACATCCCTTCTGCGCGATAATCTACTTCGGCCAGCGCATTTTCTGCGCCTGACTGTTGGTAAGCGACCGACAATAGAGGAATGACTTGGCTAACAGGATGCCCAAGTTCCATTGCCTTGTTGAGTTCTTTTTCAGCAGCTGAAAAATTACTTTCCTGCAAGTACAGCTTGCCAAGTTCGAAGCGCGGTGCTGCGGCATCGGGCGCTTTTTGAATGGCATTTTTATATTCAACAATGGCGGCGTCGATTTGTTGAGAAGAGGCGTAGTTCCTTGCATCTGCTAAATGGCTTTCCATTGATTTTTCACTACATCCAGATAAAAGCGCGCTGGTCAGCATCACCGCTAACGTTGTGCTTTTAAGTAATGTATTGGGTTTCATTTTTGTCATTGTAATTCCTTGCCCTACTTCAACTTTTTATTGTCACATCGCTACACATTGAAAATAGCGCATGGTGTACTGTCTATTATTTCATCTAAACTGTGCAATTTCGTGGCAACCTTGCCATTATTCGAATATAATATGGTTTTTTGCAACACTGCTGGCAAGCATATCGCGAAATACGCTACGAATACGCTTCATAAACTCGCCCGAAAGGCCAGTTCATCGCTGTATAGCGTCTTGCGATAATAAACCGAAAAAGTACGGTTTAATCGTATGCCGCACCCTCCTTACTTAATGCACCAGGATCCTTAATGACCACAACTGTCGACATGACATTTAAAGACCTCAATTTACCAGAACCTATCTTACAAGCCCTTGAAAAAGTTGGCTACGAGAAACCGTCCCCTATTCAAGCTGAGAGTATCCCTCTTTTACTTGAAGGGCACGATTTACTCGGTCAGGCACAGACAGGGACAGGAAAAACCGCTGCGTTTGCCCTGCCCATGTTGGCAAATATCGATCCTGAAGAACGTAAGCCGCAATTACTGGTATTGGCCCCAACCCGTGAGCTAGCTATTCAGGTTGCAGAGGCGTTTCAGGTTTATGCGAGCTTTAGTCAAAAAATTAAAGTACTTCCAGTATACGGCGGTCAGTCGTACGACAACCAAATTCGCCAGCTTAAGCGCGGCGTTCAAGTGGTTGTTGGTACCCCAGGCCGTATCATCGACCACATTAAGCGCAAAACGCTAGACTTAAGCGAACTTAAGTTCTTAGTGCTAGACGAAGCAGACGAAATGCTTCGTATGGGCTTTATCGATGACGTTGAGCTTATTCTTAGCCACGCACCAGAAGAGCGCCAAACCGCACTGTTCTCGGCAACTATGCCTGGCCCAATTAAGAAGATTACTCAGCGATACTTGAAAGACCCTAAGCACGTTAAAATTGCGTCTAAGGTAAGTACAGCTAGCACCATTCGCCAGCGTTATTGCCAAATTGCACCACACCACAAGCTTGAAGCGCTAACGCGTATCATGGAAGTGGAAGTGTTCGACGGTATGATCATATTCGTACGTACGAAAACCGCTACGGTTGAACTAGCAGATAAACTCTCTGCTCGTGGTTACGACGTAGAACCACTAAACGGTGATATTCCTCAGGCAGCTCGTGAGCGCACTGTTGAAAAACTTAAACAGGGTAAAATTGATATCCTTGTCGCTACCGACGTTGTAGCCCGTGGTCTTGACGTTGAGCGTGTAAGCCACGTTATTAACTACGATATTCCGTACGACAGCGAATCTTACGTACACCGTATCGGCCGTACTGGTCGTGCTGGTCGTCAAGGTGATGCGATCCTATTTATCTCTCATCGCGAAAAGCGCTTGTTATTCTCTATCGAGAAAACTACCAAGCAGCCTATTGAAGCAATGCCAATTCCTTCAATTAGCGAAATTAATGAAACACGTTTAAGCCGCTTCAAACAATCAGTTGCCGAAGCAACCCAAGACGATAGCATTGAATCACTAATGCCTATTGTTGAGATGATTAAAGAAGAAAACGAAGCGTCCCCTGAAGTATTGATGGCGGCACTGCTTAAAATTGCGCAAGGCGACGAACCGTTAATACTTAAAGAATCAGATCGTCCAGATATTAACAGCAAGCCTCAGCGCGACAGCCGCGAGAGAAACTCTCGTGACCGTGATGGTCGTGAGAGAAAGCCAAGAGTTCCTCGTGGAAACCGCAAGCCTGAAGAAGGCATGCAGCGCTTCCGCATTGAAGTAGGTCACGTACATGGTGCGAAGCCTGGAAATATCGTTGGCGCTATTGCTAATGAAGCAAACATAAATTCGAAGCACATTGGCGCTATCGAAATTTATGACAACTTCAGCACGGTAGACCTTCCTGAAGGTATGCCTAAGGAAACGCGCGATACTCTACAGGGCACCCGTGTTGCTGGTCAGCGTTTGAATATTCGCGAATGGTCAGATACACCGCCGGCTAAAGGTCGTGGCGATCGTGGTAACCGTGGTGACAGAGCGCCTCGCGGCAATCGTGAAGACCGCCCTAATCGCGGAGATCGCGAAAACCGTAAGCGTAAGAACTAAATAGCAATACATTCAGCCTTTATATAACTAATAGCAATATAAAGGCTGTTTTCGTTGTTTTCTAATTAAAAAGAATTGGCGCAAAATAGTGTCAGTTCTTTTTTTGTATTTGAAGCTAAGAAAACCTTTATGGATTACTTTCCGTTATTCCTAGACGCCAGAAAACTCAATGTTCTAATTGTTGGGGCTGGTGAAGTAGCTGCCCGTAAGCTAGAGCTTATTATGAAGACACCTGCGACCATCACCGTGGTGGCGCCTTGGGTTTGCGATACGGTGAAGCAATTGGCGCAAAATGAGAAAGTGACACTTATTGAACGCGAGTTTGAAAATAGTGATCTCACCCATAAAGATATGGTCTTCATTGCCACCGACAAAGGCGATGTTAATCAACATATTCACGACTTAGCGCGCGCTAACAAAGTGTTGGTAAACGTGGTGGACAATACGCCGCTTTGCCAATTCATCACCCCCTCTATTGTTGACCGCTCTCCTATCGTTATTGCTATGAGTAGTGGTGGTGTAGCGCCTGTTTTGCTTCGTTATTTACGTCAAAAGTTAGAGACTGTACTGCCTGCTAACTTAAGTCGACTTGGCGCATTTTCTGAAAAATTCCGCGAAAAAGTAAAACAAACGCTTAATGGCGTTACCGCTCGTCGATACTTTTGGGAAGACGTGCTCGATGGTGACATTGCTGAAATGGTAGAAAAGGGCCAAGACAACAAAGCCGATGATGCATTCGAATTAGCACTGCAAGCCGCGGCTCAGGACAAAAAAGTAGAAGGGCAAGTGTATTTGGTGGGAGCAGGTCCTGGCGACCCCGATCTTCTTACATTTCGCGCCTTGCGCTTAATGCAAAAGGCCGACGTGGTAGTCTATGATCGCTTAGTATCGCCGCAAATTCTTGAGCTTGTACGCCGTGACGCTGAGAAAATCTACGTGGGTAAGGCCAAAAGCAATCACACGCTTCCTCAAGACGACATTAACCAACTAATGGTTGATGAAGCTAAAAAAGGCAATCGTGTGGTGCGTTTAAAAGGCGGCGACCCATTCATATTTGGACGTGGTGGAGAAGAAATTCAAACACTTATTCAGCACGGCATCGACTTTCAGGTAGTTCCCGGCATTACCGCCGCAAGCGGGGCGTCTAGCTATGCTGGCATTCCACTTACTCATCGCGATCACGCCCAGTCTGTGGTATTTGCCACCGGTCACCTAAAAAATGGCACTATCGACCTCAACTGGCCTGCCCTTGCACAGAAGAATCAAACCGCTGTGTTTTATATGGGTTTGACAGGCTTGCCGATTATCTGCGAAAAGCTCATTGAACACGGTCTTGATGCCAATACGCCTATCGCTTTAGTTCAATCGGCGACTACCGAAAAGCAGGCGGTACTAACAGGCACGCTAAGCAATATTGTGGCTAAGCAAGAAGAGGCGCAATTACAGCCTCCTACACTTATTATCGTCGGTTCAGTTGTTAGTTTACGTGACGAGCTAAACTGGTACCAATAATCCCTTCCTGCCCCTTTGTGTAAATAAAGGGGCTCTGTACCAGCTTTCCGCTTAAGAACAGCGGCAGGCCTACGCAAAACATGTACAAAGTATTCAGCAACAACTCAGTGGTTTACCCACTAATCGACAGTTTTTGAATCAAGTAGCACAATCCCAAGGTCTCTCAATGCACTATTGACGACCTCTGCTAGGGTAATGGGCTGGCACGACCCAAGGCAAAGGCTTCAAAATAGCCTTTGCCTTGTTTTTTTCATTTTCACGCGCATACTCACAAAATGAGTGATCAATTATTGAGTTAACCCAACGATAACAATGAAGCTTCACACTAACTCGAAAAAAAAGAACATTTGGCGCTTTATTGGCAAGGTAACGAGATACCTTGGTCTTGCTACGATCCTTGTGGTTTTCCATGTTCAGCATGCGCTCTCTGAACAACTCGAGTTCAAAAGAAAGAAGACTGATACCGGCATGCAGTTCTATTACGAATGGATTGACGGTGCGAAGCAGCGACATAACCTCAGGTTTGAAATTCCCTTTGAGTCAATTGAAGACTTGCCGCTAAGGCAAACTAATTACAAGCCAAAAATAGCACAGCGACACGTGACTGTTGCGTTGACCAAAGCAGCAAAGGCTATCGACCCCAAGGACGCAAAAGTAACAATCAAGCCCATGAGAGAAGCCATTAATATTAAAGTGTCGGGGACTGACGAAGAGAAAATAGAAGACGTTCAAGCGCATTTACGTGACGTACAGCAAAACGCTTACGATAGCTACTTGCATGAACATTACTTCACGCGCTTTACGACCATATTTAACCAAAGTGCCATAAAGCCAGATCACCTGCGTTACATCTCTGAGTCAGTAAAACCTTTGGTGTCCGTTTCTCAAGCGTTTTACGAGAAAGTCGCGTCTGAGTCAGATTCTAGAGCCTATTTTTCTTTAATTCTCAGTTGGCTGCAAAGCATCCCTTACGACACGTTAGAAGATAGAGTCGTGAGTAATGGCTCTGGGTATGCGCCGCCCATAAGTGTGCTTATGCAGAACCTAGGGGACTGTGACAGTAAAGCAGTGTTAGCGTCTTCAATGGTAAGAGCTTTTTTACCCACTACAAAGATGATTGTACTTTACCTGCCCAACCACGCCTTGCTTGGAATTGCATTAACCCCCATGGCAGATGACCGAACCATAGAGCACGATGGCGACGTTTACGTGCTCTATGATCCTACGGGTCCGGCACTCATTCCTTTCGGGCAAGTATCCGAAGATACAGAGCGCAACATTGTGACCGGGCGCTACCAAGTAGAAGTAGTAGAGTAAGTTTCATCTACATTTGCCTGTTATTCCCTGAATAGAACATCACTTCATTGCCAATCACACTGTTGGTAGATTTATCGATAATAACAAAGCTAACAGATTGCATGGTATTAGCCATTGGCGACAATGCTTCAACTGAAAACGGCACATTTCGCTTTTCGCCTGGTGCTACGTTTATAGTCGGTACGTTAATAAGCTGCATATCTGATGGCGTTTCTATAGCAATTTCATAGGTTTTGGCCACGCGGGATTTATTTAAAACGGTTAACGTATAAGTGTTTTCAATGTGTCCCGCGTTGTTCTCTCTGTAGAGCGCGTTGCGGTCACGGCTAATTGAAGCTTCGAAGTCCTGCCTGTCGATAGCCCACTCGCCCATTGCGAGCAGTATGGCAATGATTGCGGCGCCGTAAAGATAGTTAGTGAATTTACGCCCAGAGTTTCTGCCGGCTCGCGAAAAATTGATAAGTTTGAGTGGATAGCCAAATTTGGCCATGACCTTGTCGCATGCGTCAATACACAGGCCACAGTTAATGCACTCGTACTGAATTCCTTCACGAATATCTATGCCTGCCGGGCAGACTTGAACGCATAATTTACAGTCGACACAGTCTCCCAGGTCTTTGTGCTGTGAAAAACGCTTTCTTGGTCCGCGACTTTCTCCTCTCGCTTCGTTGTAAGTGACCAATGACGTACTGTTATCAAACATCGCAGCTTGAAAGCGAGAATAGGGGCACATATGCGTGCACATTTTCTCTCGAAGCCAACCTGCATTGGCATAAGTGCAAACGGCAAAGAACATTGTCCAGCCTGAAATTAACGCTGGCGCAGAGAAAGTAAAAAACTCCGTATATAGACGAGATGCCGGATAGAAGTAAGACATAAAAACCAGCGCAGTAACAAGGCTTAATGCCAACCATGCACTGTGTTTTGCCCCCTTTACGACTACTTTTGTTAGTGAGCTAGGCTGCTTATCTAAAGCCTTGCTTTGATTGTGCGTACCTTCAATACGGCGCTCTACCCAATTGAAAGCGAGAGTCCATACGGTTTGAGGGCAAGTAAAGCCACACCATACTCGCCCGTAATGACGGGTGACTAAAAACAAAACAAAAGCCGCAAGAATAAACAGAAAGGCAAAAATCATGAGGTCTTGTGGATACAACACCCATGCAAAAAGCGTAAGGGTTTGACGCCCCACATCAAACAAAATCGCCTGCTGTCCTTGGTATTGAATAAAGGGGAGCACAACAAACAGCGTCACTAGAACTACATTCAAATATCGACGTATTTTTTGAAAGTGCCCGGTTTCCTCACGGATATAGATTTTTTTGTTTTCTACGGGTGTACAAGCAATGATGTCTTCCTGCCGAATTTTAACTGCCGTCATTAGCTTTCTCCGAAAATTTTGCGCTAATGGTAGGGATTTAAGGTCGTTAAAATAGAAACAGATTAGGGGTTTCTTTATAGATCAGTTGCAATAGTTTTTAAGGCGTAGATATTTAAGGTGTAGGCTTTGAAGTCACAGATTTTTAAGGTGTATGTTTTTCTTGTTTCAAACCTGCGCCCTATACAGAATGTGCAAAAACTACGGTTTGCGTTACGCAGATTGATAACACGTTATTTATGAAAGACTTTTTATAAATAACGAAAGCTTAAGCAGTTGATTGCGCTTCGCTTCATTCAGAGCAAACGACGCGTTTAAACGAAAACAATGGTTAAATTCATTGGTTAAGCTAAACAGTTTTCCAGGCGCAATTGTGATGTGTAAACGCAACGCTTCTTTATAAATAGCCATTGCATCAACATGCCCCCGGCATTCCACCCACAAAAAATAGCCGCCGCTATGTGTATGAATAGTCGCAACGTCTGATAGAAGGTCGGTAAGCAGCGCCGTTATCGTCTTCTTACGAGTGATGAGTTTTTTTCGCAGCTGCTTTAAATGAGACTCGTAATTTTTTGTGGATAAATAGTCTACAAGCGCAAGCTGTATCGGCGCACTGGTTGCCAATGTACTCATAAGCTGCTGTTTTTGTATTTCAAGGGCACGCTTACCTGCGGCGACCCACCCTATTCTGTACCCTGCCACTAAAGACTTGGAGAACGATGAACACAACATGCTACCTCCCTCTTTCATAAAATGCTTAATTGGCAGAGGTGGACGCTTATCAGCATAAAGCTCGGCATACACATCATCTTCAATAAGGGCAACATTATACTTATCGAGTAACGCGGCCACCTGCTGTTTTTGACCGTCACTCAATGAGTATCCAACAGGATTTTGAAAGTTGCTCATAAGCCAGCAGGCTTTCACATTATGATTTTTAAATGCGCGCTCAAGTGCAGCTACATCCAGGCCAGTGTTGGGTGATACCGTTACAGTAATCGCTTTAAGACCTAGACGTTGAAGCGCCTGCAGCGTTCCATAAAACACCGGCGACTCGACCACCACCCAGTCTCCTGGTGTGGTGCATGCCTGCAAACTCAAGTTCAGCGCCTCTAGCGCACCAGCGGTAATAATGATTTCATCAGGCGATATATTCACGCCTTTGGCGGCATAGCGCCTAGCGATGATTTTTCTAAGGTCCAGGTTACCTGGAGACAAGTTATCCATGGCGCTGGTCAAGGAAATTCGCTGGGCGGCAGCTACAATCGACTTATTTAAATGTTGCCTTGGATAAAGGCTTGGGTCGGGGTAAGCAAATCCTAAGCTGAACATGTAAGGGTCGCGTGAGGCCTGCAGTACTTCATACACAAAGTCGTTAATGCTGACGGCTTCTGTGGCCTGTACACGCTCTTTTGAGGCATTATTCGCTTTAGCTGTTACCAGAAAGCCAGTACGTTCTTGGGAGCTGACTATGCCTTGGCTTTCTAACGTCTGATAGGCGTGCAGCACTGTCATTAGGCTGAACCCTGTTTGTGCTGCCTGTTTGCGAAGTGATGGGAGCTTTTCATTTTCTACCCACACGCCGCGCTCAATCTGCTCTTTAAGTTGGTGAGCTAAAACTTCGTATTTAGCCACGTTATACTCCGATAGTTCCCACTAGCGGAGTATAACAGTGAGGACAGTTTTCTGTTATAAAAACAATACTGCCAATTTACGCATTATCTTAGGTTAAAGATTTTCTTCTGCAAAACTCGCAAGACGACTTCTTACCACGCCGTCTAGGTTAATGGTGGCACTGCCCGAAAAGTCTTTAAACTTCTCAACCAAGTACGTTAGGCCCGAGGTCACTGCGCTCAGATAGTTACTGTCAATCTGCGCGAGGTTACCGCCCACTATCAGCTTTGTTCCTTCACCACAGCGTGTGATGATGGTTTTAAGCTGTGACGCGGTTAAGTTCTGCGACTCATCCAAAATCACAATCGCATTTTGAATACTTCGGCCTCGCATAAAGTTCACCGACTTGTACTGAATGTTGGCTTTTTCCATAATGTAATTCATAGAGCCTTTGGTATTTTCGTCGTGCTTGTGGAGTACTTCCAAAGAATCGGTAATTGCTGCCAACCAAGGCAACATTTTTTCTTCTTCCGTTCCCGGCAAGAAGCCAATGGACTCAGCAATTTCCGGCGTGCTTCGCGTGACAATGATTTTGTCATACATGTTACGCTCTACCACCATTTCAAGGGCTGCCGCTAACGCAAGTAGCGTCTTACCACTACCGGCAGGGCCTGTGAGAATAACCATATCAATGTGTGGGTCTAGCAACGCGTGGAGCGCCATGGCCTGCCCTATATTTTTGGGTGTGATGCCCCAGGCGTGGCGACCCATTAAGCGTTCGTAACCTAAATCCAACACCTCTAAGTGATCGTCGGTGATCTCTTCTACTAAACCTGCAAACTGTTTAGTTTCGTCGAGCAAAAACTCGTTTACATACGCTTCTGGCAACATAGACTTGGGGATGGTGTGAATCGTATCGCGTCCTTCGCTGCGACTATCCACGCTCTTTACGCTGTCCCAAAAGTTACCTTCAAAGGTGTGAAACCCGCGAGATAGATATTTAATGTCAGTAATAAGCTGATCGGTGCGGTAGTCTTCAACATGAGCGAGGCCTGCCCCTTTCGCTTTAAGGCGCATGTTTAAGTCTTTGGTAACCAACACCACTTTTTGCGGCGCAAACGTCTTTTGCAAGTGCAGCGCTACGTTAATAATGCGGTTGTCATTCTCGTTGCTGGTAAAGACTTGCTGGGCTTCGACCATATTAAGGTCGGCGAATATAGATAGACTCCCTGTAGGTGCCGTTTGACCCGCGCCCAACCCTTCCATCGATACACCCGCTAGCATATCTTCTGGCGTTGCGTCGTGGAGCAAATCCTCCATAGCCCGAATGGATACCCGTGCATCACGCGCCACGTCTTTTTTGCTGTCTTTGATGTAGTCAAGCTCTTCCAATACGGTCATTGGAATAACAACGTCATGTTCTTTAAAAGAGAGAAAAGCGTGAGGTTCGTGCAGCAGAATATTGGTATCGAGGACGTAGATCTTAGTATCGGTAGAATTTTTTCTTGGCATCCTTCACTCCGGTAAATAAAGCCAGGTTAGCCGTATTATTCATTTATGAACGCACGCGCTAACAAGCTACAGTTACGGTTGTAGGAGAATGCCGCTCGAAACAGGACTTCTTCCCCTACTCGCGTCGACTGAGAAGCAGTACTACTCTTTCTGCCTCAAAGGTTCGTTTGTTAAATTAGCGAACCCTTAATTCCACCATAATCCAGTTTTTGAGATTTAGCACTGTTTTTTCTTTTTTATTTTTCGTTAGAGCAAGTGATAAGCGAAGAGCAGTCCCTTCACGTAATATGAGATAGCACAGCGCTCCCATTCTGCATTAACAAGAAACTGGCATACTTGGTTCGTAACAAATGCTCACACTTTAACTACAGTTAGCGCAGCTTTAGTTGCGTTTTTAATACCCAAATAGGCTAAGGTGTATTTGTTGAAGCGGTGAATTAAACACGGGTGCGAACCCAATGCCACAACACCTCAATAAAGTGGATGCGTTTAAATTAATAACACTCAGGGAAAGGTCAGCTATGAATTGGCTTAACATCACAAAAATAAAAACGGCCATAAGCATGACGTTAGCGCTACTAGCGTGCTTTAACGTTGAAATTGCATGGGCGAATAGCCAAGCGCACAATGATTCTTCCCCTGCTAACATTCTAATCAAGGTTGAGAAAAGCACGACTGACACGTCTGAAAAGTGGGTAGTCACCTACACATTGACTACGCCAGCCAAAACGCTGGCTTTTGTTAGAAACCCAGATACATCAAGAACAACACGTTGGTTCGCGCAAGACAACGACATAGAAATCGTCTTTGATAACGTCAAACACCAAGAACTTGTGCGCTCGAAGTCAGGCAAGTCCCTCTCTACCGTGTCATTTTTACTGACACCCACCTATAAACACTTGGGCAAAGATTATGCGCCATTTTCTCCTTTTTCTGATGGCGGAAATGCATTTCATTCTGGACGACTGTTCGCTTGTGCTAATGCCTGTACTGAAGAAGATAATAAATGGCACCTGACACTCAATGTTCCTAGTGATGAACACATAGTGTTGAATGGCAAAGTAATGAAAAGCAGCGTGTCGTGGACAGATAACAATGATGGAAGAGTCGTGTATGTGGGTAAGCAACAGCCAATTATTACCGATGATGTGGTTGCCCTAATTGATCCCGGGCTTCCTGAAAGCATTAAAGCTTCGCTAGAAGAAGATATACCCAACATGATGGCGTTTTTCTCCCATTCTCTTAATCCGCTTAAGGGCGAAAAGCCTATGTTACTTGCCTCTTATGCAAACGTAGATGATCACTCTACACAAGGCGGCACACTACCTAACCAGATATTTATGCATTGGAACAGACAAGACTTAAATGAGCAGGCCGATAACAGCAGCTTTGTTAACCAAACACTTTGGTTCTTTGCTCACGAAGTCGCCCATTTATATCAGCCCAGCAGTACCAAAGGTGTATCAGAAAACGAGGAGCAGTCTTGGCTGCACGAGGGCAACGCCGACTACTTTGCGGCAATCGCCATGAACTTCCTCTACGAAGACGCCAATAGCTACGTTGAAAGCCGAATGACCCGCGCTTTCGAGAGCTGTACTGAAAGGCTGGCGCAGACAACGCTGGCTCGTGCTTATAAAAACGGACACTTCAATCTTTATTATTCATGCGGGATGATAATGCACCGCGCCATTGATAGCGTGGTGCAACAAAAAACGTTAGGTGAGGAGTCGCTGTTCACCGTATGGAAGCGACTTCAAAAAGCAGTGAATAGTGGCATGCCACCTGGCACAGCGACGTTCCTAACCTTGTTAGAGCCCTACAATGCACCTGAACTTATCAAAGCCATCAACAATGCAACGAGCGATGATGCTTTCAAAGCCATTCAAGGAATTGAAACTTTGTACCAGTTACCTGAGTAGGCTACTTAATGAAGTAGCCTATTGCTTTATATTCGCCATCAACTTCCACCATAGAAAGGGTCTCTACTTTCATTGTGGTCTGGGAATCAAAGTCAGTGGTGAACGACAAAATTAGGTAGTTTCCTTTAGGCAATCCCGGCAGTGAAGTTGGCGCTTGTGCTAACGCGATTTCCCTCGACTTGGCCGCCCCCAATGGCTCCCTGACTAGCTGCATCGCCTCGGTCCATTTAGCGATTGAAATACCGCTTCTAAAAATAGCCCCACTCTCTTTCCAGCTTTGTTCATATTCACCGCTGTCGATAAGTTCCAGCCAACTTGTTGCATCTTCAAGGACTTCGCTACTGACATTAACTGGCTTGCCAGCTTCAATTACTTGGTTGCTACCATTGTTTGCATTGACCGTTTGCGCATAATAAATAGCAACGAACAAACTGATGGCGAGCGCTAGCGTGATCCAAAGAACATGTTGGGGATTCAACGACGTTGGCCGGTCACCCTGCAGCTTAGTTGAATGATGAGCTGCGGCATTCTCGCCCGCAGTAGAAGTTTGCGAGGTTGGCTGCCCTTGAGCATGACTTGTAGTGGCATGGGTTTCACCCATTAAAAGCGCATCGGGCGTCGTTTCGAAAACTGAAGCAAGTGCGCCTATTGAATCGTGTGATGCAGATTGTGTTTTCTCAATTCGCTGAATAGTACGCAAACTCAATCCAGACACATCTGCCAGATGCTGCTGACTCCATGCCCTAGCATTGCGAAGTTGTATAAGCTTTTGACTGTCTACTTTCATATCCATCTCGCGCTTCCTCCTGTTAGCTGCGATTCACATACGTTAAAAACATAACGCGGTTAACAGTAAGAAATATCCATGGTTAGTGATACGACAGTTTTACGCCAACCCTGTGACAAAGCAAGCCTGATAGGCACGTCAACGTTCTTATTCTTTTGCTACCAGCATTCTCGTTGTGAAGCAAAGAAGGCCTACTAGTGCTAATCGTCTTGTTAACGCAGGGCATAGGTACTCAATCCCCCCACCTGCAACCGCAAATCAAATGAGCTAGTATTAATGACTTATCACAACGCAATGCGTACAATACCGCCCCCCGAAAAATAGGTTGGTGATTTATGAGTTCAGATAGTCAATTTTCAGTTGGTCAGCGTTGGTTAAGCAACACAGAAATAGAGCTGGGGTTAGGTGTCGTTATTGGTAGCGACTTCCGTTCTGTCGAAGTGTTGTATCCAGCAACAGGCGAAGCGCGAAAGTATACTAAGCAAGATGCGCCGCTTACGCGACTAATTTTTGAAATTGGCGAAACGGTCAAAAGCCAAGACGGCTGGGAAATGACCATTACTGAAAAAGAAGAAAGCCAAGATCTTTTCATCTATCACGGGCTTCGCGAAGACACCAAAGCGCAAGCGCGATTACCTGAAACCATGCTAGACAGCCACATTCGCTTGAACCAACCTGAAAAGCGCCTGTTCAGTCAGCAATTAGACAACCCTAAATGGTTCGATTTGCGCGAGCGTGCTTTAGATCATCAATACGATTACTTACGTTCAAACACCATTGGTCTTGCAGGTGCGCGCATATCGCTTATTCCGCACCAACTCCACATTGCGTCAGAGGTAGGCGGCAGACACGCACCTCGCGTATTACTTGCCGATGAAGTAGGTCTTGGTAAAACCATTGAAGCCGCGTTGATTATTCACCAGCAGCTTAAAACAGGCCGCGCAGAGCGCGTGCTTATTTTGGTTCCAGACTCGCTCATGCACCAATGGTTAGTTGAAATGCTTCGTCGCGTTAACCTTCCTTTTGCCATTTACGATGAAAGTCGTTGCGAGGCTATAGAGAAGAGCGAAGGCTTACAAGATGACGAAACATCTGACGCGAGCGCTGTGAATCCATTCGAAAACGACCAGCTAGTACTTTGTAGTATCGACTTCCTAAGCAAGAGCGAAAAACGCCAGCAGCAAATTCAAGCTGCAGGATGGGATTTAATGGTTGTCGATGAAGCCCATCACCTTGCGTGGTCAAGTGAGGCTCCCTCAGCCGAGTACCTGTGTGTAGAAGCATTAGCCAACCAAACGCCTGGTGTATTACTCCTTACCGCAACGCCTGATCAACTTGGTCACGAAAGTCACTTTGCCCGCTTGCGCCTGCTCGACCCGGCTCGCTTCCATAGCTACGATGCATTCTTAGATGAAGAATCGAAATACAGCCAACTGGCCGATGCGGTAGCGCCATTACTTTCAGACGCCGAGCCTAACGACAAACAACGCAGCAAACTCGCAGAATTCGCGCCTGACGTAATGGAACATGCGGGTGATTTAAGCTCGCCGGAAAATCGCCATGCGCTGCTGCACCAACTTATCGATTGTCACGGCACAGGCCGTATGCTGTTTAGAAACCGCCGCGCCAATATCGAAGGCTTTCCGATGCGTAAATTAAGCGCTTACGAACTGGCTTTGCCTGAGGTTTATTCAGATGCCGTGAGTGGCGGCGACTTAACCTATTCACTGTATCCTGAACGTATGGCAAGCGTGGTTAACAGCTGGACCAAGCAAGACCCGCGCGTTGAATGGCTGCTTGATTTCATGCAAAGCGTTAAGCCAGAAAAGATTCTGCTTATTTGCGCAAGCGCCCGTACAGCGCAAGAATTAGGTGAGGTTATTCGCACGCAAACCGGAATTCGCCATAGTGTATTCCACGAAGGCATGAGCATTGTGGAGCGCGACAAAGCGGCTCATTATTTTGCCGATGAGGAAGACGGCGCACAAATTCTACTGTGTAGTGAAATTGGTAGCGAAGGCCGTAACTTCCAGTTCGCTCACCATTTGGTGCTGTTCGATTTGCCTATTACGCCAGATCTGCTTGAACAACGTATTGGTCGTCTTGACCGTATTGGCCAAACCCAAACCGTACAAATTCACGTGCCGTATTTAGCGAAAACCGCGCAGCACGTATTACTAGATTGGTATCACGAAGGGCTGAATGCCTTCGAAAAGACCTGCCCCACGGGCTCTGGTGTATTCGACGACGTTAAGCCTCTGCTTATTGGTGCGTGCTTACACCCTGACGATATGAGCGCGCGTGACGAGCTAGTGAACATGAGTGTTACGCTTAATAGCCAGCTCGTAGCGCAACTAGAAGCCGGTCGCGATCGTCTTCTTGAGCTTAATGCCTCGGGTGAAGGCCGCGTAGAACAACTGCTTGAAGACATTATTACCCTTGATAGCGAACAAGATTTGTCGCGCTTTATGGGTCGCGTATTCGATGCTATTGGTGTTCAGCAGGACGAAAAAGGCAATGACTGCTTTATTCTTATGCCAACTGAATCGATGGTGAGCCAGCTTCCAGGTCTTGACCCAGAAGGCATGACGGTTACTTACAAGCGCCGTGTAGCCACAACGCTAGAAAACGTACAGTTTTTAAGTTGGGATCATCCACTTGTGCATACCGCCATGGACGTAGTACTCACCGACGTACACGGAAAGAGCAGCATGGGCTTCATTGCCGAGCCGTCTTTGCCAAAAGGCGCTTATTGGGTTGAGGCGTTGTTTGTGCTGCAGGCGCAAGCGCCTAAAGCGCTTCAGTTGGGTCGCTTCTTACCTCAAACGCCCGTGCGAGTGTGTTTAGATGCGCAAGGAAACCCGTCTGAATTAAGCTTCGACGTTAAGCGTAAAATTGGACGTAAGATCTCGGCTCAGCTTCTAAAAGCCTTGCAACAGCCGCTTGAGCTTGCCATTGAAAAGGCGCGTAAGCTTGCCCATCAGCAAGCTAACCAAAAGCAACACGACGCACTTAACAGAATGCACAGCACGCTTAACGAAGAAATACAGCGCTTGCGCGATCTTCAAAAGCGTAACCCAGCAGTACGTGACAGCGAAATTGAGTTTATTGAAACGCAAATGAACGCCCTTGATAAAGTTATTCAGGATGCAGATATTCAGCTGGACGCCATTCGTATTGTGGTAAATAACCCGTAACCTCGAAAGGTTAAACATTCAAGAGCGACTGTGAAGTAACGAGTACATAATGGCGAACCCAAGTTTTGTTTATAACCCACCGATGACACCTTATCTTGATATTTTGTATCAAGATGAGGACATGGTGGTTGCGCATAAACCTAGCGGGCTATTGAGCGTTCCGGGCAAAGCTTTAGAGCACCGCGACTCGCTGATTAGCCGGGTGAACCGTGTGTACCCCACCGCCACAGTAGTGCATCGCTTAGACATGGCGACTTCGGGTATTTTGGTGCTGGCGCTTAATAAAGATAGCCATCGCCATATCTCGAAACAGTTTGAGTTACGTCAAACTAAAAAGCGCTACTTCGCACGTGTTCATGGGCATGTAGAACAAGACAGCGGAGAGGTTAACCTTCCCCTTATTTGCGACTGGCCAAACAGGCCAAAGCAAATGGTAGACTTCGAGCGCGGTAAAAAAGCCGTAACGCACTTTGACGTCATTGAGCGCACACTGGATGAAAAAGAGCGACCCTATTCTCTCGTTGCCCTTTATCCCATTACCGGTCGCTCTCACCAACTGCGAGTACATATGCTTGCTTTGGGTCACCCTATTTTGGGAGATAGACTCTATGCGCATGAAGAAGCGTTATACATGGCGCCTCGTTTACAGCTTCATGCTGAAAGCTTGAGTCTTTTGCACCCGACACTTGGACATTGGCTGCACTTTAATGTCGCCATCCCTTTTAGTCCGTTTTGCCCAAAGCCGCTCTCAGAAAGTATTGAGTAGCGTTCTAACGCTACTCAACTTTATCAATAGACTCCATTTTAGTTTTAACACACCCTGCCGATAACCTTCGTATAACGCTTGATGTACGAATTAATTTGATGCTGTCCAAGCTGAATTGTTGTCCAAGCTGAATAGATCCAGATTAAGGTAAAGGCAAACCACATTTTATGAAAAGGCACGCTCTCCTTTTAACATTTGCTGTTATTGTTTCGCTATTGCCTATGACAGCTCACTGTGACTTTTTCACAGATGTTAGTCACGCCTATCTGCCTGGAGAAGTGAAACCTTTAATGATTGGAGAAGTTGAATCCCCAATTATTGAAATTGAAGCGCAAACACCGTTACCTTTGGGTGTGGCTATCATACTCACTGAGCCTTTTCCCTCTAGCCTCACGCTCGCGCAGGGAAATAGCCTTGCCAACATGCTTGCTGAAAAAGGCTGGAATGTAGTGATAAGTCCGTTTAATTTGCCGGTCAATGTCACGTCCCAGCAGAACCTACCTGCTGAATCTGCAAACACCGACATGTCAGACTCTGAAACTACGTCTATGTCAGCCCAAAATATCCACCCCAGAAGTAATCAACTTACGCAGTATCTCAATTTTGAATCAGCAACTTCAGCGCTGAGTTTACAACTCAATGCATTGAATAATTATTTACAAGACAATTCAGGCTACCGTATGGTCATTGCACAAGGCATGCTGGCCACAACATACTTGTCCGTCGTAGAGCAACAGCCTCAACTTCATCCAGACACTTTCGTAGCCATTTCACCTTTTTGGCCGGAAGAATCAACGAATACATTAGTTATAGATAATATAGCGCAGTCCAGCTTTCCAATATTGGATCTGTCACTAAGTGGATTTAACGATTGGGCGAACAGTACCACGCAAAAACGAAAGATTAGCGCAAAAAACGCACTAAAAATGCACTATCGGCAAATAATTATCCCCAGCAATTTATTAGCCTTTAGTATAAAGGAGTTTCAGAAACCCCCTCATATTCAGATAGTTGCAAATAGTACTATTGGTTGGACTCGCCACCTAGGCTGGTAATTCGATAATTTACCGATTACGCTAAATTAGTATCCAAAACAATTATCTAAATTTAATGGTGTAAATAGCAAGCCTCTGTCCTAAGCAGTAAGATTGTTATGAACTATAATACTTTTAGCAAACATAAACGGTTGAGTTACTTGTGAGTGTTCAAGATTTCGTAGATAACAAAGCAAAGCAGCTGTGTTTCTATTTGAGAGCATTTTGGCAAGGAGAGCTTGCTATCGAGGAAATCGAGCTATTCTTTTGGGATAGTATGGAAGAATGGGGGCAAATTGATTACACCTTAACGCAGCCCTATACACAAAAAGAACGGGTTTTTTGGCATTTACTTCACCAAGTGCATTATTGGAATGAAGACAAGCTAATTAACGACCAGTTTCTTGTGGATGAACTAAATAACTGCGTGAATTTCCTTGAAGGTTTGGGTCATTGCCCACTCGATTGCGTAGGCATTCGTCCATAGTAAAACTTTCACTTCAACGCGTTATTGCTTCTCACTGTGGTTCATGGCTCAATATGCGTTTGTATTCTTGCCTAAGGCCGCAGTTTTGCTCAACGCTTTAAAAACGTTTAACGACAAACGATACCTCAGTATATTTCTTTTCGGCATTTCCAGTGGCTTCCCTTGGATCATGATTGGTTCAGTGCTATCTGCTTGGCTCAAAGATGAAGGTTTGTCTCGCTCGGCCATCGGCTTATTTGGCATTATTTTCGCGACATACTCTTTTAATTTTCTCTGGTCTCCGCTTGTCGACAAAATCAAGCCCCCACTATTAGGTCAACGACGAGGTTGGATTTTCGCTATGCAAGGCTGTGTAGTTTTGCTGTGTTTAGTGATGTCTCAACTCACTGCAGACCAAGATTTGTTTTATGTTGCATTAATCGGTTTGCTTATTGCTATTGCCTCAGCCACGCAAGATATCGCCATCGATGGTTTTCGCATTGACTGTATTGCCCAAGACGACAAAGACGGCATGTCAGCCGCGTCTTCAGTAGCCACCGCTGGCTGGTGGACCGGTTATGGCGGGCTTGGTGCTATCCCGTTCTTCTTGGCTGACATGACATCTTGGACTTGGCCAAACATTTATCTTTTACTCGGTGCTCTCATGGCTTTATTAATGTGCGCCACGTGTTTAGCGAACGAGCCACACATTGACCGCGAAGCATTGCTTGAAAAGATAACAGCCAAAGATAGAAAGCAGTCTCCCGTTTTTCACTGGATACAAACTACTTTGGTCACGCCATTCGCCGAATTTTTCAATCGAAACGGCGTTAAATTAGCGGCGTCGTTTTTACTGTTTATCTTTCTATTTAAAATCGGTGAAGCCTTTCTAGGCCGCATGAGTATCGTGTTTTATAAAGAAATTGGCTTTTCTAATAGCGATATCGCTACTTACTCAAAATTGCTCAACTGGTGGGTAACCATCGTATTTTCACTGTTAGGTGGATTGGTTAACATTCGCTACGGTATTTACCGCGGATTGATGATTGCGGGTGTGGCCATGGCCGCGTCTAACTTACTATTTGCACTGATCGCGCAAACAGGCCCTTCCACATCTCTTTTAGCCATAACCGTTATTGTCGATGGCTTTACAGGGGCTTGGAGCACCGTTGCTATGGTCGCGTTTATCTCACTCTTATGCAATCGAGCGTTTAGTGCAACCCAATACGCACTCATGGCCTCCCTAAGTGTTGCGGGCAGAACCTTGGTCGCTTCTAGCAGCGGCTTTGTTGTAGATAGTCTTGAAGGCAATTGGAGCCTGTTCTTTATTCTCACAGCAGTCATGGTACTTCCCAGCCTTTGCTTTTTGTATTCAATTAGGCACCACATAAAGCGCGTTGAGTCACCGTAATTTTTTCTACTTCCTTGCAAGTTAGCGTTAGTTGCCTACATTTAAGATGGGTATTTTTACCGCATATTACTTGCAAGGATGAACGTGAGCTCAAACCACACTGGCCAGTCGCAGCGCAAATCATCATCAATTTCGCGGACATTCACTTTTTCAAAAGTGGGTGTTACAGCACTGTTGATCGCTATGGTTTTCATTGCGGTTTTAATCGCGCTGATGAGCAAACAACAAGCTCTCATAGCAGCCTTAAAGCAGCAGAGTTATTTAGAGGACAATATTCTTGCCACTGAGTCTAGTATCAATCAGTTTACGTTTCAGGTGGAGAGCAGCGCGTTTTCTGGCCCCGCGAATTATACTATTTTAAAGCGCGAGCTACAGGTCACCGTTCAAGGTATATCAGAATACCTTCGCAGTAGTGCAGGTCAAGCTATCTCGCCCACCGTCTTATCCGAGAGAGACTTTGCAATAGCAAAAGAAGGATTGAATAGCGCGTCTGCACGGCAGGTCGCGCAAACCACACTAGATTTACTTTATACTCTTATTGAGTTGCCGACAGACGATGCAACTCAACGTATTCAGCAGCAATTTAGTCTGCTGCCTATGGTCAATGCCATGCAGGCGGAAGAAAACGCGTTGTTACTGCGTATTCAGGCGTTGCGCAATAAGATGCTTCTCACTACTATTTTGGGCGCAGTCGTCATTGTACTTTGGTATTTTATTGCATGTTTTTTTTACAAAAGTAACGCAAACAAGTCGCCTAAAAAGTTTGGTAAATCGAAGTTGAGACTTGCCATGGTGGATGACGATAGAGATTTGCAAAACAAAGAGTTTTTGCAGCTAATTAGCCATGAATTCAGAGCGCCAATAAGTGCAATTATCAGTGCTCTTGAACTTATTCCTAACATGGAAGAAGAGCGCACCAGACTAATTCAGCAGGCTGAACAATCCAGCTATCGACTTCTTAATCTTACCAACAACCTTACCGATGTATTAACCAATAACACTGAAGACGACTTGCACTTTTCAGATGTCGACCTAATCAGCTTGCTCGACGAATGTATCTCGCCGTTTTCTGTACGCGTAAAAGACAAAAAAATCGAATTTAATATGCACTGTAGTCACAGTGTGCCCCATTACGCAGAAACGGATCCTGTCGCCCTTTCTAAAGTAGTAGTTAACATTCTTGATAACGCCGTTAAATTTACGGCTAATGGACTGATCGACGTCACCGTTACAACCTTGGTGAAAAACCAAGGGATTTTTCTCGTTATTATAATTAGTGATACTGGAATAGGAATTGATGAGGCGACGCAAAAGCGCATGTTTGAACGCTTCTATCGCGGTGAACACTCAACTGGTCAGCGCTTCCCGGGGGCAGGAATTGGCTTGTCTGTAGCTAAACGCAGCGTTGATAAGCTGGGCGGTGCACTACAGGTAACCAGTACAGTTGGAGTTGGTACAGAGTTTAAAATTTTACTGCCTCTGAAACCTATTGAGGACCTTCCCGCTACAAATTCAGCACCGTCTAATGCGACCTTCGCCGTAGTTGACGATTTAGAGATATCTAGGCTGCATTTACAATCAATTATTACCAAAGAGGGCTTTAGCGCACGCACGTTTTTATCTGGTGCGAACTTGCTCAATCTGCACGAAGAAATACTTCAGTTTTCAGGCATTATTGCAGATTTGTACATGCCGGGCATGAATGGTCTTGAGCTAGTGAGGACGCTCAAGGCGATTTTTGGTGAACGGGTACCGCCCGTTATTATGCTGTCAGCAACCCCAGATATTGCCAACATTATTGCAAACAGTGAACTCCCCATCTATCAAAGCTTTGTAAAACCCATAGATAGAAACCGGTTTGTAGATGCGCTCCATCACCTCACAGCAAGTAACGCAAGAGTTGTTGAAACAACGAAAAAGGCCAACGTGTTACTGGTAGAAGACGAGCCCATTAATGCAGAAATGGTGGGGTATATGCTGCAATGTATGGGTCACGAAGTTACCGTGAGTTACACCGGTGACGACGCTATTATTAGAGTGAGTGAAAATGCGTTTGACTGTGTACTGCTGGATATCAACTTACCAGATATCAATGGCTTGGAAGTCGCTAAAATAATGAAAGAAGGTCACCCTGACCTTCCAATCATCGCCCTTACTGCGAATGCTCACAGAAGCGATAAAGAAGCGTCGCTGCAGGCAGGTATTCGATACCACTTAGTGAAGCCTGTCACCTTTCAAGAGCTCAAAAACACCCTACGCCTAGCACTATAATGCGCTAGGCGCTGCATAAATGCGATATTGATTTCGGCCGTTTTCTTTTGCTTCATAAAGCGCCTGATCAGCACACTCAAGCCATGCCATCGCTCCTTTAAAGTCAGGAGAGAATTGTGCAAGACCTAAACTAACAGTGAAACTTATTGACTCACCTTCGTGTTCTACCACTAAACGCTGTGCTAATTGTCGGATACGTTCGGCAACTATCTTGGCATCTTCAACCGAAGAGTCATTCAGAATAATGGCAAATTCCTCTCCGCCGTAGCGCCCTGCAAGGTCGGTTTCCCGCACACAGCGCTTAATTAGCGCTGCTAACATCTTAATCACCTTATCCCCAGCCTGATGACCATAAGTATCGTTAATGCGTTTAAAATGGTCGATATCGAGCATTAGCGCAGTACTTGGCTTTTCTCGGCGCACACAAAGTTTGTGCATCTCATCAAAGCGTTCCTGCCAGTAGCGACGATTATATAGCCCAGTTAAACCGTCCACGCGGCTCGCTGTTTTCAACTCTTCGTTAAGATGCTCCATTCCACGCTTACCAAGCGCCTGCTCAGTGACATCGTAAACAAGCATACAAAACCGCTCTACGTTGCCGCGCTTATCAACAATAGGGAACATGGTCACATTTTGGTACATGAACTCTGCAGCGCTGGTTACAGGACGATTACAACCAAACTTAAACAAGTAAGGGCGCTGTTCCCAAATAATAAACACCGGGCTCTTCAAATTGAACACAGGGTCGACTTTGGTTCTCAACCACTTTTCCTCTATTTCCGGGAAATGAGAAAAAAGACTGTCTCCAATGATTGCTTCCGCTTTCTTTGCACCGTGGTTTTCAAGAAACTTGTTCCACACTTGAACCTTGAAGTTGCGGTCTAGCACTGCAATGCCTACTTCAATGGAATCGAGAAGCTCTGCGGGTACTTGAGAAGAATTAGCTAAAGCACCGGTGGAAAGTGCGTCTGTTGATGCATTCATATACTTTCCTTGTCTTGTGTGACAGCGTCATCATCGAGCAGCCGAGAATAGATATGGTTCATGGCGTCACCAGGAAATAGCAACAGCAGGTCAAAGGAAATATCTCTGGCCTTAATGGCATAACCTATTTCGATAGCCATGAGCTTGCCCCATCGCTGCACGTTATCACTTAAAAGCGTTGATAGTCCTTGGTGCTGCCCCAGTAGCACCGGATGCGTGTGGCTAAAGGCGACATTTAACTGCTCTGACAAACCGTTTAAACAGGCCCCGATAAGAATATTGGAGACATCCATTAGTGCTTCTAGCGCTAGTTGGTCTGAGGAAGCTGACGGCGGATACTTTAATAGTTCAACGATGTTTTGAGAGTTTGTGTCGGTAAAAATGACCAGCGCTTCGCCGCTTATACCTTCACTAATAAAGCCTTTTGAAACTGCCGACACACTGTCGTTACGATTAATTTCCGCAACCGCCATGGACAGTTCGTTGCTTTCAATTAAGTTGACGTTTGGTATAGGCAAATCAATAAATTCACCTAGCAGTTGAGCAAGATTCTCACCCGCGCGCCCCATGGCAATATTGACCATTTCACGACATGCGTCTAATTGATCTTCTTTGCTCATCTGGCGCTTGGCTAAAACGGCATTTGAGTCGCTATCGTCTTGCGCTTTTTGTAAGCTCGCACCAGAGGAATGTGTCTCGCCACTGTAAATCCCGTAAGAGGCTAGGATGTGGCTGAGTTTTTCGTTATCAATTGGCTTTCTTATGAAATCCAGGGCACCAAGAGCGAGCATTTTTTCTCGCGCTTGCGCTTGTACATCACCGGAAACGACAACCACCAAACAAGGTAGATCCTGCTGACGAATGGCTTCCATGGTTTGATAGCCATCCATTACTGGCATGTTTAAATCGAGAAACACAACATCTCCCTTACCTTCGCGAATAAGCTCAAGGGCTTGCTCGCCATTTTCGGCAAAAGAGATGTCTACATCCCACCCATCAGGTAAACTGCGCGCCATCTGGCGCCTTGCGAAACCTGAGTCGTCGCATATTAATATAGGAGTACTCATGGTAACTCCTTATATGGCAACAGGGGCTTTAATGTGTGGGTGTGACTGGTAATTTTTAAGCGTGAAGTCGTCGAAGGAAAACCCGAAGATATCTTTCACCTCAGGATTAATTTCCATAGTTGGGCGCTCGAAAGGCTCACGACTTAGCTGCAACTCTACCTGTTCAAGATGGTTTGAATACAGATGCGCATCGCCTAGCGTATGAATAAAATCGCCGGGCTCTAAATCACACACTTGCGCCATCATCATGGTCAGTAAAGCATAACTTGCGATATTGAACGGAACGCCCAAGAAAATATCGCCACTTCGCTGGTAAAGCTGGCAGCTAAGCTTACCGTCTAATACATAAAATTGGAAAAGTGTATGGCAAGGTGGCAATGCTTGTTTGCCCATCGCTGCATTTTCTTTAGGAGAATAATTGGTATCAGGGAGCACTGCAGGGTTCCAGCCGCTAACGATAAGTCGACGAGAATCTGGATTGTTTTTGATTTGCTCAACCACTTCGGCAATCTGGTCTACCGATGTGCCATCACCGCGCTCCCAACTGCGCCACTGGTGTCCATAAACCGGACCAAGCTCGCCTTCTTCGGTAGCCCACTCGTCCCAAATACTCACACCGTGCTCTTTCAAATAAGCGATGTTTGTCTCGCCTTTAAGAAACCAAAGTAGTTCGTGAATAATGGATTTAAGGTGACACTTCTTTGTTGTCACCAAGGGGAAACCTTCCTGTAGATTAAAACGCATCTGATAGCCGAATACACTTAACGTACCTGTACCAGTTCGATCTTCCTTTTTCACACCCGTATCACGTACATGGCGCATTAGAGCGAGATATTCTTTCATCGTTATTCTTATATTTTTTGCTGTTCAACATGGTCTTTTCCGCGCATGTAAGCACGGACTATTAATCCTATTCCTAAAGCTATCATAGGTAAACAAAGAAGTTGCCCTTGGCTTAGTCCCATTTGATATAAGCCAATATGTGCGTCGGGCTCTCTGAAGTATTCAACGATAAACCGGAAGGTGCCGTAACCAAGTAAGAACAAGCCGCTGACCGCCCCTACTGGACGCTTTTTGGCAGAATATAGCCATAGGATAATAAAGAGTAGTACGCCTTCAAGCGCAAACTCGTAAAGCTGTGATGGGTGACGAGGGATATTACCCGCGTTGGGGAAAATGACCGCCCAAGGCACATCGGTGCTACGCCCCCAAAGTTCAGCGTTTAAGAAGTTACCTATGCGTCCAGCACCCAAGCCGATGGGTACTAACGGGGCAACAAAGTCGCCTAGTCGAAGGAAGGTCGTGTTCATACACTTGGCGCGCCAGAATAAGGCTGTTAGCACCCCTAAAAGCCCGCCGTGAAAGGACATTCCACCAGCCCAAATTTTGAACAAGTACAAGGGATCGTCGAGAAACATACCAAACTGGTAGAAAAGCACATAGCCTATTCGACCGCCTAATATTACGCCAACGAAGCTCCAGAAAAGCAGGTCGCTTAACTGCTCACGGCTCCAGTTGGTTCGTGAAAGACGCTTTTGTGCCAATAGGTAAGCGGCGATAAAGCCCACCAAATACATAAGGCCGTACCAGCGGACACTTAACGGACCGACACTGAAGATAACGGGGTCGATACTGGGAAATACCAGATAACTGCTCTGTTCCATTACTTTATTCAATTCCTAAAATCATTCTAATGCTCACCAACACGAGTAAGCACGCCAACATCGCTTTTAACACACGAACATTTACTCGCTGCCCAAGCTTTGCACCTATGTTTGCGGTAAACATAGAGGTGGCAACAATACCAGCTGTTGCCGGTAAATACACATAACCTAAACTATGTTCTGGTACATCTATCGCATTGTAACCGGCCACAATAAAACTCGTGGTACCAAAAACGGCAATAATAAGTCCGCAAAAGGCAGCACAGCCAATTGCCGCGCGTACATTAACACGAAACCATACCAGCGCAGGTACCAATAATGCACCGCCACCAATCCCCATAAGTGCACTTACTAAGCCAGCTCCACCACCAACAGTCGCAAGCGTACCTTTTGATGCGTCATTTTCTGAGGCTTTTTGCTTACCAAATATCATCTGCATCGCAATTAAAATAACCAGCACCGCAAACACATCTTTAAGCAGTTCACCAGAAATATGGCTTGCTACCTGAGCTCCGGCAAATGCGCCAAAAGCAATACCTAAGCCTGTGTAAAGCACAACATGCCTTTGAATATTACCCAGCTTGTAATGCGCGAAGGCCGACGACATTCCTGTGAAGATGATGGTAGATAATGAGGTAGCGATAGCGACAGGCATTACGGTTTCAGTGGTCATTCCCATGAAATGTATAAGCAAATACGACAACACAGGAACGATGATAAGCCCACCGCCAATGCCCAGCATACCCGCCAGAACACCTACCACAGAGCCTAAAATAAGGCAGCTGAGAACTATTACAACTAACGGATCCATTCCTTAAGCACCTGCTCGGATAAGGCCTCCCAGGCCCTTGGTTTCAAGATATTGATTCAAGTGCACAAAAACTTCTTCTTGGCTAACAGAGGTGAGCGCCAATGACAGTAACTGCTTACATTCATCCAGCGTGACTTTTCTAATAAGCCAGTTTATTTTTCTTAAGTTAAAGCCGTTCATACTTAGGCGGCGATAACCCATTCCCATTAGCAGTAATGCTCCAGCTGGCTCACCTGCAATTTCACCGCAGATAGTTACGGGCACTTGATTTTGATTGGCTTTTTGAACCACGTCGTAAAGCGCCCCTAATACCGCAGGATGATAGCTATTGTAGAGCCCTGCCACCCGCGTATTGTTTCTATCCACCGCGAGCAGATATTGGGTCAGGTCGTTACTGCCTACCGAAAAGAAATCCACGTGCTTTGCTAATTGAGGTAGCTGATAAAGTACCGACGGGACTTCTAGCATAATACCTAACTTAGGCTTGGTTAACGTTTGTCCTGACTCTGCAATCTCATCACAAATTTCATAATATGCCTGATTAATTAGTCGCTTAGACTCCTGCACTTCAGATACGGTGGAGATCATTGGCAGCATAATTTGCAAATTGCTTAGGCCTACACTTGCACGCAGCATGGCGCGAACCTGAACCAAGAAAATTTCTGGATGATCAAGGGTTAGGCGGATGCCTCGCCACCCCAAAAATGGGTTTTCTTCATTAATTGGGAAGTACGGTAGTGGCTTATCGCCTCCTACGTCGAGAGTACGCATAGTGATAGGCAATGAAGGCGCGGCCTCAAGCACTTGGCGGTACAGCTTTACTTGCTCTTGTTCTGAAGGAAAACGCTCGCGTAACATAAAGGGGATCTCGGTGCGATAAAGCCCTACACCCGCGCCAATTTGTTCAGCGTTTAGCTCGACTTCAGCTGAAAGGCCAGCGTTGATATAAAGAGACATTCTACAGCCATCAACACTTTCGCAAGGTTTATCAGCCTCGGCGTCAATTTTCTCTGCGATGGCCGACTCTTCTTCAATGAGCTGTATAAATTCAGACTTGATGTTACGTTCAGGCGATACAATGACCTCGCCTGAATACCCATCAAGCAAAATCTCTTTGTCTTCGAGTAGTGCTGGCGTAACGTTTTGACAGCCCATCACTGCAGGCACGCCCATGGCTCTAGCCAATATTGCCGCGTGAGAGTTATTTGAACCGCGAATAGAAATAATGCCTTTTAGCTTACCTCTTGGAAATTCGGCAAGCATAGGCGCTGAGACTTCATCAGCTACGAGAATACTGGCTTCGGTTATTGTTTTTTCAGTAACCTTTTTGCCATTCGCTTCATACAAAATGTTAGCAAGAATACGGTCGGATAAATCGACAATATCAATGGCACGCTCTTGCATGTAAGGGTCGTCCATTGCTTGAAAGCGTGCGGCATAGCTTTCTACAACCATTTTTAATGAAGACGCCGCATCCCAACCTTGGCGAATTTTTTCTTCAACTTCCCGCCCAAGGCTGTTGGCATCTAGCAGATGATGATACAGCTGAAAAATGGACTTAACATCGTCGGGGATGCCGTCATCTAACCGCTTCGATAACGCATCGACATGACCTCGCGTAACTTCAACTCCTTTGCGATAGAGTTGAATTTGATCTTGAGGAGATTGCGTGCGCTTTACGACCCAGTTTTTAAGGTTAATTGATTTGTCTGGAGACACTCCCTTGCCAATAGCAAGGCCTGGAGAACCCGCAATACCACGCACATTTTTTTGCCGCGCAGTATTGTCGTTCGAATTTGACAGCGTTAAAGCCCCGCGAATATCAGCATTGGTTATTTCTAACGCGAGCTGCGCAGCAAGGGTGACTAAAAATGCTTCTTCGTCTTCACTGAAGCGGCGCATTTGTGATTGCTGAAGGGTAATAACACCAAGCACACGCCGTTGGTTGATAATAGGCGTACCTAAAAAGGCGTTATAGTTTTCTTCCTGAACTTCGGGGTAATGTTTGAATCGAGGATGGCTATGAGCATTAACGATATTAAGAGGCTCTTCCCGCTGACCTACCAGCCCGATAAGCCCTTCTGAGAAGCCAATGCGTACCTGCTCGACTGCATCGGGATGTAGTCCGTCAGTGGCTTTAAGGATAAATTCTTGGGTGTCGTAATCCGCAAGGTAAATGGAGCATGAATCGACATCTAGGGTCTGTTTAACCCGTGAGGCTAGCCTAAACAACGCCGTATCGAGAGCAGGAATTTGATTCATTTCCTGCACGATACGCTTTAACGTGGTTAACATTGTTCCTTGCTGGCTCTGAGGGCTCACTGGTTTTTCCTTTTTTACTCGCAGTTTACTCGCTGCTTACTCCGCACACCGCAATATTGCACACCTCTTTCTTGCGTACCTGAACTTCGCATACGCTTATCCACGCCTGCGTTTCTTGCCACGTTTATGTGGCGCTGCGTTTTGGCGCTGTTGAGGCCGATGCTGCGCAGACATAACTACAGGCGAGAACTCTTTCATTACTCGTCTGTATACATCGCGCTTAAACGATACAACGTTTCTTATTGGATACCAGTAACTTACCCACCTCCAGTCATCGAATTCAGGATGACCTGTTTTAAGTACATTAACGTCTCGCTCGTTACAATCGAGCTGCAACAAGAACCATTTTTGTTTTTGCCCTATACAAACAGGGTTGCTGCCTTGTCGAATTAATCGCTTCGGCAGCTTATATCTAAGCCAGTTACGGGTAACACTTAAAATAGTGACATCTTTCGGTGTCAGCCCTACTTCTTCGTGAAGCTCGCGGTACATAGCTTGTTCAGCAGATTCCCCTTCATCAATTCCGCCTTGAGGGAACTGCCATGAATGTTGACCATAACGTCTTGCCCAAAATACTTGACCCATTTTGTTGCAAATCACTATGCCCACATTCGCACGGAATCCATCGGCATCTATCACATAGACTCCCGGGCACACTATACTGTTATATGTTTTCATTCTTCCACAAACTATGCTCCAATCATAGTCTTAATATTCGTACCCGCTTTTCAAACAGGAAATTAACCATATTTATGCAGCCACCAGCGTCTCCCCCGTCATCTCCAGATAGCCTTTTAGCTCGTTGTCATGCGATAGCAGGCTTGACGCTTGGAGAGCTTGCGGACATGGCAAATGTAGCCATTCCGGCCAATTTACAACGTCATAAGGGGTGGCCAGGCATGCTGATAGAGAAGTGGCTGGGCGCGAGTGCAGGTTCGAAGCCTCAACAGGACTTTCCTGAACTTGGCATCGAACTTAAAACCATTCCCATCGACGCCCATTTTTCGCCTTTAGAAACCACATACGTCTGTTTTGCCCCGCTTTTGATGGCGCCCGGCATTACATGGGAAACGTCTAACGTGCGAAACAAACTACAGCAGGTATTGTGGCTACCAATTGAAGGTGACAGAGCTATTCCGCTGGCCCATAGGCGGGTAGCAACAGGCTTTTACTGGCGACCGAATGAACACGAAGATGCGGTATTGAGACACGATTGGGAGGAACTGGTCGAGCAAATTGCAACTGGACAGGTCGAGTCGATCACCTCTCGTCAAGGCGAGGCCTTACACATACGTCCTAAGGCGGCAAACGGGAAAGTACTCACCGACGCGTTGGGGCCAGAAGGTCAGCGTATCAAAACCCGTCCTCGCGGCTTTTATTTACGTAAAACCTTCACCCATCAAATATTAATAAATGCATTTGGTGGCTAACGCGAACTCAACGTCTAGCACAATACTCTTGTTTATCTTAGCGGCGTGGAGTTTAGGTGTTTAACCAAATACTCACTCAAAAACTTTTCTGAATTTATCCCCATGCGTTTTGCCACGGCTTCAAGTTTAGCGTCGCTGCGCAGCAGTACATTCTTGGCGTACTCTAAGCGGTAGTGGAAAATGAAACGTCTAAAGTTTTTCTTTTCGGTAAGTTGCAAGGCCAATGCGAGCGAGGTGGGGTCGATATCTGCCCCTTTACAAAACTCACTGAGGGTAAGGAAGCGAACCTTGTACGCCTTTGACTCTATGGTGTAGCGTTCTGCTTTAGAAATAATACTGCTAATTTCATAAGGCGTTGCTTTGCCTTCATCTAAGCGTTCGTAATCGAGTGGCGACGGGGACGTCCGTCGTATAAAGGTTAGTGAAAACAGTACAACTAGAATTGCCGTTCCAATCATCAGATGATGAAACCCTTCCCAAAAAGGAACAGGGAAGAAGCCGAATGTTGCGGCCGTCACAAGTAGAATACTCATAAACGCAACACCAACCAAGCTCCCCATTACTCCGGCAAGCCTAGGCATTCTCAGGTTTTTTATATCCACCGCCTGCTCTGGTAAGTGCCTATGGTACATTTGAATATGCTCGGTAATAAGAATACCTATGAGCAACACGCTAAACCCCGTTAACAGTGATGCTATGTAGGCAGGCCACAATAGCAGAGGCTGACCATGAGGAGACGATGAGAGCCATTGCTGCTTATCGTCTACGGGTATTAGGAGAATGGCGCACTGAAAAACGCCGGTCACTACTACCGGCCACCACAGCCGCTTTCTTGCCGTAGGATAAGCTAACAGCATGGGTTTTATTGCGCGGTAACAACACGTAATCGCGATAACAGCAAATACTTCTGATAACCCGTAGATACTAGCCAGTCCTGTGGCATTTGCCATACGGAGCCACTCATCCAGCATAAACACAGGCCAGCACAAAAACGCTGCCGTTAGCCAGCGTCCACTGCGTAAATTGACTTTTTGAACGAACAGACGCACAAAGCCAATGGCATAAATGCCAAGCAGTGCGTAAAGGAAATAGTCATTTATGGCTGAGGTCATCAGCGCCCTCCATCCTTGAGATTCGAGTTGCCTTTACCGTGCATGTTTACAGTAACCACATATACATAGAAAACAATTACCAGTAAACGTCACGTTGCATAGCCACTGTGCGAGTTCGTTCCATAATACGAATTAATGTACTGAGCTTTTCTGACGTCCATTTTCGCACCTCGTCATGAGAGTCTACTTCGGCGTCGTCTATTGACTGCTTTAACATAAGCAGCGCATTCAGCTCATCAATACCAGTGAGCAAATCTAACCACGGCGCGCGAAAATTACCCCGCTCTTCTACAAACAAGTCACCCAGCAGAAACCCACTCCATAATGTCTGCCTAAGCATCACTTCTACAGCGCTGTAATTGGCAGGCCCCATGGTTTTATTTAGCGGCATGCTTTGCTGTACAGTTTGCCAACCTTGCGACAGCCAACCTTTTGCATGATCAAGCACCGGATGGTCAAAACCCG
This sequence comes from Alteromonas sp. Cnat3-28, assembly GCF_022348265.1. NCBI lineage: Bacteria > Pseudomonadati > Pseudomonadota > Gammaproteobacteria > Alteromonadales > Alteromonadaceae > Alteromonas > Alteromonas sp. Cnat3-28. The sequence goes on along the minus strand of NZ_JAKREY010000017.1, from coordinate 50,100 downwards.
TTGCGACTTTTTGCCACGGCTTATTCTGGATAAGACTTATGGCGTGTAGCTTAATGTCTGTGGCATCGTTGTCGAAAAACAGCTTTTCAGGCTCATGAGCCTGCATTAAGCCTGTTTGTCGTCCTTGCAAATAGCTTACTACTGCAGGATGTTTGCTGAGTGTTTTGTTAAACATGCTCTTTTTAGAGAGCAAGTAACGCAAACTTTGTAAGTCGTCTTGCCAACCCCACTTTTGCGCATGGGTGACCAGTTTTTTATGCAGGGCTAGTAGCTCAGGGCACTGCAGAACCGGCAAGTAAAGCGATACACTTTGAAGTAACAAGCGTACACTCTTGGCGACTTCCGCGAGCATTTTTATTGAACCACTTTCGCAAAACACATGCTCGTGGTGCTGCCAATGCGCCAATGCAGTTTGAACCGCGTGGCTAAATGCTTCTTCCGTGGTGGTTGTGTCTTCAAGCGCAAGGAAATCTGGCAGGTGTCGAACTTTAGCGTTAAAACCGTGAAGTAATTGATATCCCTGCGCCGCTTTTGATACATCACTAAGGCGTACCGGCATGTTGTCGTTTATTAGCACAGCTAACGTAAACAAACTGTTGATATCACCTGACATCAACTCAAGCTCTATTTCGTTGATTGGGGAACTGGCTTTTTCTGTACTTGCTTCACCACAGTCCAGCACAATCTCAACCACACTTTCACCCACACTAACCACATAGGCATTGCGAGTAAAGTGAGTGCTAAACTGTTTAGATAGCCGCGTGTTTTTTGCCGCCACATCCCAATCCTGGGGCCAAGCGCTGGCTTCAAATAGCGTGAGGTCGGGCCTTGAATTATCAAGGCTCACATTGTATTCCATGCGTTTGTGCAGACCACCGCTGACCACGCCGTTAGTCTTTAGCGTCTGTTCGTATTCACCATTGTTACCTCGAACACGAAAGCCCATTTTATTGTTTTGAAAATCGAGCTTATCGGTATCGTAATAGTCGTTTTCAAGGCGCATTTCACGATGAGAGTTAACCTGAATACTGTTTTTTTCGAAAAGAGGAAGTACACGTTGAGTAAACGCATGGTGGGCGTTGTCACCCGTTACAAATTTTAATTCTATTTCTGACATGGTTGCGCTAGGCACAGCTTATGATGCTGACACCTTACCTTTGTCGCTTACTTTTCGCAATGCTGGCGCCATGAAACAAGATGCTTTAATTAGACAAAAGTGGAACAAACTTGCCTTTATCGCGGTCAACCAATACCATCTTCACGTTTTAAATTCTAAAATTGGACTTCATATGATTCGAAAGTGGTTAGCAGCAGCCCTTATTGCATGCTCTTTTCAAGCATTTTCGCTACAAGATACCGCTGATTTAGAAGCGTCTTCTTCGCATTACATAAGAGATGACTTGTTTATCTTTATGCATACTGGACCTGGTCGTAACTACCGCATTCTAGGTTCAATTGAGGCGGGCACACCTATTACTGTGCTCTCCCGCGACAATGATGCTGAATTTACCCAAATTACCGACAACGAAGGACGTAAAGGCTGGGTTGAAAGTAAGTTTGTGTCTAATACCATGTCGCAAGCCGAGCAATTGCCAATCATAAGTGAGAAGCTAGCTGAGAGCCAAAGTGGACTTCAAGCTGCACAATCAGAAAATGCCAAACTTCGTCAGCAGCTTAACGATGCTCGCCAAAAGGTGTCTAAACTTACCACCACAAACGACGAGCAAGCGTCTCAAATTATTCGTTTAACGGCTAAGGTTGAAAGCGCTAATAAAGACGAGCTTGTTACCTGGTTTACTCGCGGTGGCATAGTGGCAGGCGTGGGGATATTGCTTGGTGTAATGCTCACTTACCTTCCTAAACGCAAGCGTAGAAACAGCGAATGGATGTAGTGTAGGTTTTAAAGCTGGACGCTAAAAAACGAAAACGCCGATGTTAGCATCGGCGTTTTCTATTGGGCTCGTTTCGGTAAATGGATTAGGAGTGACAACGTGCAAACACTTTGATGAGTTATATGCGCCTATTATCGTACTGTAAGCAACACTCTATACCCTCTTGTCATACGAGAAACATCACCTTGTTCATCGTGTGACCCTCGGGCTGTTATCCTCTCATGTGCATAACCCCATTTAAGCTTCGCACAAAGCTTATCAATGAGTTTTAACCCTATTCCAAATCCGCCATCTAATTCACTGATAGTCGGCGCAGATAAAGTCGCTTGGCCTTTTTCGTTAAGCGCCTCTTCTTCAAGGCCGTCCTCTTCGTTGAGCACGGTGAGCGTTGCATCTGAAAGACTTATTGTGACTCTTCCTTGCTGCGTGTGCTGATAAGCGTTTCGAATCACATTTCCTATCACAATTTCGCTCGCCGTTTTGGCCAGCGTTAACTCACAATCGCTCAATTGCAGCTGCACACTCACGTCTTTTCCCGACAGCAAATACATTAAATCTTGGCTTAGAGCCTCAACCATTGCTTTAAGGTTAACCTTTTCTTTGGGTAAAGCTGCTTCTTCATTTCTTCCTAGCCAAAGTAGAGTTTCGGTCAAATCTGCCATGGTTTTTGAGGCATGATCCACCCGCGCAAGCGCGTTATTTCCTTTAGTATTTTCACCATCGATCACTCTGTGCAATAATGCCGCGCTACTTCTAATGACGGCAATCGGCGTTCTAAGCTCGTGACTCGCGTGGTTAACAAATTCCCGTTCTCGATTTAGGGTGTTGCGCACGTTTTGCAAACTGCCATGTATCATCCCTGCTAGCGCGTTAAGTTCTTTATAACGAAACTCCGGGATAGGCTTATCGAGCTCTTGTTCATCCAAAGACGCCGCCCACCTCTGCAATGACTCTATGGGGCGAGACACGCTGCGCATAAGAAAAAGCAAGGCGACAAAAAACGAAACCAGTGCAACTACGCCCACAATGGCGCTGTAAATAACATGGTTTATTCTAAAGTGTTTTTTGCCATCAGAAGGTGGCGCGACAAACACTTGGGTAACATAGCGCGATTCTCCATTTTCCAACGGAACTAACACAGCAAAGCGAGCCGAAATAGGACGGGAAAACCAATCAGGTTTGTTGATATCTTTCATAAGTGAAAACGGTATAAAGCTCTCTTTAGAAAAGCTCTGCTTCACTTCGTCAGGCAAACTCTCGTAGTTCGCAAAAACATGTAAATCGAGAATTTGAGCATGCTTGTTGTCATCAAGCTCTGCGCTTTCTGCCGCCCGTATCATGGTATTTCTCAGCATGCCGTCCATACCATCGAAAAAGCTATCGCTGCTTTGTATTGAAAAGAGCACAATAACTACGGCGGCCAAACTTAATAGCGACCACAAGACGTAGCGTCTTAAGCTGATGCGAAGGCCATTTACCACTGATCGTTTCCTTTATTTGTACTTTTTGGTTCCGCGCTTGTACTTTGCTCTGAACTGGACTGTTCTGGTTTAAACGTCACACAAAACCCTGTGCCGGCTACTGCTTTTACCTCTATATTGGCATTTGCTTGTACCAGTGATTTGCGCAGATTGTGAAGATGTACCTTAAGCGCATTACTCTCTGGCGCATCTTCTCCCCAAACCGCATCAAGAAGGCGCTCTCGTGGCATAACTTTTCCTTGTTGCTGTAACAATGCCTTTAGCAGCGTAAATGCTGTGGGGCTTAACTTAATAGGCACGTTCTCAACACTTACTACGTCGCTTCCCATTGCTAAACTTACGTTGCCAAAGCGCAGCTTTTTCACTTGTGATGAACGCCTGTGTGCCAGTGCGAAAACCCGGGCAACCAGTTCGGGCATGTCAAACGGCTTCACTAAATAGTCATCGGCGCCTTTTTGAAACCCTTCTAGCTTGTTTTCCAACTGGTCACGGGCGGTTAGCATAATAATAGGCGTATCGTTGCCGTCTTCCCGCACCCTCTCACATACGCTTAAGCCATCAAGTCGCGGTAAATTAATGTCCAGCACCACGACATCAAACGGATGCTTTTGGATAAGAGACAGCGCGGCTACACCGTTTGCAGCGTGGTCACATACCATGTTTTCAAGCTCTAAATAGTCGATAATATTGCCCGCCAGGCCCATATCATCTTCCACTAGTAACACGCGAATCATTAGCCGTACTCTCCGTTAAAGGTTTAACCAAATGCTTTGCCATTAAACGGCTTACATCGTCATAAATTAACAGTAATGCGGGTATTAATAAAAGTGTGATGACGGTGGCAAACAATATACCGTAACCCAGCGACGCGGCTGCCGGAATTAAGAATTGCGCTTGTACCGACGTTTCGCCCAATATGGGGTATAAGCCTACAAAGGTGGTAATTGAGGTCAACAACACAGCCCGTAGGCGACTGGTACAAGCTTCAATAACTGCCGTTTCCACCGGCACACCTTCTTCTCGCAAAGCGTTGAATCGTGAAACCAACAACAAGCTGTCGTTAACCACCACACCGCTAAGCGCCAATATGCCGTTCAGCGAGAGCAGACTTATCATTAATCCATTCGACCAGTGGCCGATAATGGCTCCGACTATACCAAAGGGGATGGCGGTCATAATAATAAGCGGCTGTACGTAGGATTTAAGCGGAATCGCCAACAACGCAAAAATAGACAACAAGGCTAATATAAACACGCTCTGCATAGAGCTTTGCGTTTCAGCTTGCTGCTCAGCCTCACCGGCAAAATAAAGCGATAAGTCCTGATACTGACGCGATAGCTGAGGAACAAACTCGTTGTTTAAGTAATTCACCAGTTCGGTAGAGGTGATAACATCGCTATCCACCGACGCGCTAACCGTTAAGGCGCGTAGGCCGTCTATACGTACCACCTGTTTTTCTTGTACATCTTGAATAACGTTAGCCACTACAGAAAGCGGTACTACGGTGCCGTCGTCCAGACGCACTTGCGTGTTCATTACATCAGACGGATTCATTCTGTCTTGTTCGGGATAACGCACCCGCACTTTTACTTCGTTTTTATCGCGCAAATAGCGCTGAACAATTTCGCCACCAAATGCTTTTAACAGCTGTTGCGATAGGCTTTGCGTATTCAACCCCAACGCTCGTCCTTCGGGGGTAAGTTCAAAGCGCATCATGGCTTCGCCGGGTGTCAGCGAGCTCTCAACTGCATATACACCATCGATATTGTTAAGTACTTCAATAAAGGCATCGTTAGCCGCCGTCAGGGTATCGTCGTTAATGCTTTTAATTTCAACGTTAAACCCGTCGACCATCTCTCGGCGTGAGCGTATTTTTAGACTTTTTACGCCTTCTAAATTGCCAGTTAACGCATTCCAGCGTGACGACAATTCATCAAGAGAATAAGAGGAGTCTTCATCAAGTGAAATGGTGATTGTGCCGCTTTGATCGCCACTCGCCGTTACTTGCAAACTGCTAATGCCACTTTTATCTGCGCCGTTTTCTTGGGTTAATTGGCGGTCTGCCTCTAGCGCATTTTTCTCTAGCAGCATTAAGTTGCGTTCGTTCTGTCCATAGCTGGCATCGCTGTAAAGCGACATATTGGCCGAAACCGTATCGTCCTGCATACTGGGGAAGAAGCTTACTCTTACCGCACCTGTGAGCGGTAGGCTAACCACCATGACAAATAAGGCAATAAACAACAATACAGCGGCATAACGGTACGCTACGGTGACTTTCAACAGGCGCTGATACACGCGGTAATTAAACCACTGAAGTCCACCATCCGCTTTTTGCTGCACTTTGTTCCATACGCCACCTAATCCCCCCCGCGCTTTTTGCTTGGTTGGCAGATGGGCTAAATGAGAAGGTAAGATCAGCTTCGATTCCACCACCGACAGCAACAAACACAAGGTAACGATAGTGCCGAACTGAGAATAAAGCGTACCTAAGCCGCCCGATACGTTCGATAATGCGAAAAAAGTGGCCACTGTGGTTAGCACACCAAACAGTGTGGGAACCGCCACTTTATGGGTACCTAAAATGGTGTTTTGAAGCGTATCGCCATGCTGTTTACGCGTGGCGTACACGCTTTCCCCCACCACCACGGCATCGTCCACCACAATGCCAAGGGCCATGATAAAACCGAATGTGGTCATTTCGTTTAACGTCATTCCCGTATAGCTGTCGGTCATGAAGTACAAGGTGCCGAAGAAGATAAAGGGCAACCCAGCCGCCACCCAAAATGCCACGCGTAAATTTAGAAACACGGCAAGAGTAACAAATACCAACACAATGCCCATAAGCGCATTGCTGGTAAGTAACGTCAATCGCTCGGTAATAAGCGTGCTTTTGTCATACCAGGTTTCAAGCTCTACGCCTTCAGGTAGCAAGCCTTTTTCGTGCCATGCGTCCACTACTCCGTGAGCCTGCTGTACCATTTTTGTTACGTCACCATATTCGTCCATAAGCACCTGGATGCCATAGCCATTGGTACCGTTGTAACGTGACAAGTGATAGCTGTCGTCGGCAAACATATCGCGCACTGTAGCAACATCGCCAACGGTGAGTATGACGCCATTGGTATCGGTAATGAGGGGGATGTTGGCAAAATCTTTCGCCCAGTAAGACTGTTCAGACGCTTTTAAACGAATCACTTTTTCTTTGTTGCGCAAGCTGGTTGTAAGCGCGGTATTCGACTCCTGGTTAACGGCATCAGCCACGTCTGACAGCGTTAATCCGTAGGCTTGAAGCTTACCTTCGTCTATTTCAATAGACATCATAGGGTCGACAAAGCTGCCTGCGCTGACTTCGCGAATGTCATCTGTTGCCAGTAAATCTCGCTCTAACTGCTCCCCCAAGTATTGAAGTGAAGCGTGGTCGACGTCACCATAGAGCTGCACCCAAATAGCGTGCTCTTGTCGGCGTGCTTTGCTTATAACTGGATTTTCAGCATCAGATGGGAAGTTAGAAATACTATCTACTTCGGTTTTGATGTCGTTGAAAAGCGTGTCTAAATCGTATTCGGTTTCCTTTTCTACCTGCACACTGGCGCCGCTGGCGTTCGAGGTAGACGTAATTCGCTTAATCCCAGGGATTGCCTCCAGAGCGGTTTCAATTTTGATAGCTATCCCTTCTTCTGCTTGTTTAGGGCCACCACTATCGTATGTCATTGAAATGGTAACAAAGCGTGGCTCCATACTTGGGAATGCCTCTTTGCGGATATCGTTCATGGAAACCAAGCCAAGCACGATAAGGCTGACCATGAGCAAATTGGCCGCTACTGAGTTCTGCGCAAACCAAGCGATAATTCCCCGGGCGTTATTCCCACCATTCCTATTGTTTTTCGGACTCTCGCCCCCGCCAAACGGCGCGCCGTTTCGATTATTTGTCATCAGCTTGCCCTCCTGTTTGTCCTTCCACCACAGGCAATACTTTGGTATTCACCAGATAGCTGTTTAAAGGGCGTGCAACCACCAGCGCTTGGCGTATTTCGCCAACCTGTTCTGACATGCTGTTGCCGCTAGCGTTACCCGAGGTTTTACCCGCAACATTACTCACAATATCGCCCGTAATTTCACTGTTTTTTGGCGGGGTAATGTAGGCATAACCTTCGCTTTCAAACAAAACCGAAGGCGTGAACTTTGCCAACTGCCCGGTAGATGGCATTACTAACCATACTTCTTGCTTTTGCGAGATAGCAGAAGCCGGCAGTTTCCACACATTGTCGAGAGCTCTTCCTTCAATATCTGCCTGCACAAAGCTGCCGAATAAAAGAGGCGTTGAGTATGCTAACGGCTTTTCAATAACCGCTATGGCGTTTCGCTGACGCGTTGTATCGCTTTGATGCCATTCAGCGCGAACGATATTAGCAACCCAGGTATTTCCTGTAGTGGTATCGGTAAGCGTTACCGGCCAGTTAAGGGAGGCATCACCAGACAACTGCGTTTCATCACCAGAAGGTAGTTGAGCCCATTGGCTAGGTGAAAGACCAATAGCCACTTCGGCAATATCTGCAGAATAGAGTGTGGCGACCGCACTGCCAGCTTGAACATAGCTCCCTAGCGCAATGTCACGGCTGACCACCAATGCATTAAAAGGTGCACGTAACGAGGTAAACGCCAAATCTCGCTTGGCTGAATTTACACTTTGCTCGGTCTCATCCAAAGTGGCCTGAGCCGCCTTTAGCTGTGGCTCACGCAGTACTAATGCCGATAAAGGTTCACCATCAAGCCCTGAACGTGTCCATTCATCTTTCGCTTGAATACCCTGTAATCGCTCTTCTTCTAGACTTACCACAGCCGCTTGATAGGTAGCATTTGCACTTGCTAACGCCTGTTGATAGTTGGTGTCATCAATACGTGCCAATACCGTGTTATTTGCCACTAGGGCACCAGTTTTAAAAGACGAAGATATTTCAGTAACTTGACCACTAACCTGTGCGACTAAGCTCAAACTATCTTGCGGAACAACCTGACCATACCCCCTCACCTTAGCGTTATAGCTGTCGGCGGTTACATCAATAACGCCTACTTGAGCCAGCTGAGTATTGCCGCTTTGTTCTCCCTTTGGGCTGCGATTAGTGGTATTCACTGATGACGTGTCGCTTGCCTTGTTAAGCCTGTTCACACCGCTATCGGCAGCAGGTAATGCTGCTGTCCTTTCACCACCTGCAGTTTTCTTTGCCTGAGCGGCATTTTGTGGTTGCTCAGCATTCGCTGAAATTGCTGGAGACGTTGGCTTTGATTCGGTCTGCGGTTTTGCGCCGGGATGTTGGGCACCCATATTCATCATGGTATACATAACCGCTAGCGCAATACTTGCAGCGGCGAGTAAGGTTACAATAATTCGTTTGTTTCTCATTGTGACACTCCAAGGCCAAGGGCTAGGCCTAAGTCAATTCGGTTTTGTAATTTCTGGGCGTGCAGCTCAACTGCCTGAGCTTGTAAGTTAAAGCGCGTGTCATATACGGAAAGTAAGTCCAAGATGTCAGCAAGGCCCTGTCGATACTGACCTTCAATGGTAGAGACGCTGCGCTCTGCATTTGCTAACGCCACGTTGGTGTGGCTAATTCGAGCACTCAACGCAGTCTCGCTATCCAGCGCATTTTGGGTTTCCTGTACCGCCGTTAATAACGTTTCGCGATACTGCCACCAGGCATTGGCTGAGGTTAGCTTTGCATCTTCAACTTGCGCCCTTAGAGCGCCCCCCTGAAACAGTGGCGTGGTCATCTGTCCAAGCAAACTCCACAAAGGGTTAGTAAACAAAGCTTGTGAAGGTGTAGAGGCATTATCAGAAAGGGATGCAGACAAGCTAATGCTTGGCAACAGGGCTTTGTACGCCACATCGACTTTAAACTCTGTTGCTTTTAACGCATAAAAGGCCGCCTGAAGATCGGGTCTACGTGCCAGATCCTGTTTCGGCAAAGTTGTTAGCGGCAATAACACGTCGGGAAAACTAACTTGAGTGTTGAGCTCGTTTAGCGATTGGTTTTGTCTGCCTAAGAGTACGGCCAACGTGCGCTTTGCTGTTAAAAGTGCATTTTCATATTGGGCAATAGTAGCGCGAGTATTTGCACTGCTTGTACGCGCAGTATCTAAATCGTCTAGGCTTCCCAGCCCAGTGCTATAGCGCTTTAAAATAACGGCTTCGTTATTTTCTAGTACTGTTAACCGAGACTGCTCAATATTCAGTAATTGCTGCTGAGTGAGTACGTCGATATAGCTTCTTACTACGTTAGCGACCAGAGAATCTCTGGCAGACTGATAGCTGGCTCTGGCACTTGCTGCATCTAAGTTTGCTGCACTTATTCCATCGCTGATTTTTTGCCATAGATCCAGCTCCCAACTGACGTTCATGCTCGCGTTATAGCTCTGACTGCTCGAATTAAAGCTCGTACTGGAGTTGGTATTTGAGCTGGTAGATGCACTGCTATTGGTGGTTTCACTTTTTGACGCAGAGAAGCTCGCGTCAACATTAAGGTTCCTATCCGCTTTTGCACTATCTATGGCTACTTGTGCTTTTCTAAGCGTTATTAACGACTGCTGCAGACTAGCATTAGAAGACAGGGCTTCATCAATGTAACCGGCTAAGTGAGGTAACTCTTTGATATCAATGATATCGGTTAACGTCGTGTCCGAATTCAGCAGCAAGGTTTGTGTTGATTCTTGTTGCCGTGCTTGAGACTGCCACACAACGTTGTTACCCGTTGACGACGATGCCGATTCGCTCAACGCTCTGTCATCAGTACTTGTGCATGCAGACAGCAAAATGCAAAGGGTAATGCTATTTACCGTCAGTTTTATCTTGCCCATGACTTGTGCCTATTATTTGGCGCACAGCTTACTTTCGAAGGTCTATGCGCAGCTTTTTTAAATTAACTGACACGAGTATTTCAAACGCAGGGTTAAGGTCCGGTTAAGAAAAGAGCAAGGAATTAGAAATAAATGAGAAAGGTAAGAATAAGGTATTAAAAAGGCCAGCTTAGCGCTGGCCTTTGAATGACATGTTGTGAAGATAGCTCTCAATTAAATCGCTATCTTGCAAAGTCGGTATTTACCACAAGCATTATCGCTTATTCATCATCTTCGACCAAGGTCATCAATGACGTGTTACCACCTGATGCCGTAGTATCAATACTGATGGTTTTTTCGGTCATCAAACGTTGAATAAGGTTGTCGTTATATTCTGCTGTGATAACCGGCAAAATAGCGCCTTCGCGGGATGACAGCATTGCTGTAATACGCGCAGTACGTTCAGTACCAGAGTCGACCACCACGCCAGATAAATCTTCATCCATTAGCAAGGTATCTAGATGCGCAAGACGCGCTACCTGAAATAAGCCTTTAGGTGCGCCCGTTGATTCAAATTTATTTTGAATTTCAACAGCTTCTTCATAGAAGATTTCAGACACAACTGATACTACCGGGTTACCCGTTGATAGCGCGGTCACAATAGACAGTAACCAGTATTCAAAGGTTACTTCTTTATCGGCGAAACACACCAAGATCCCGCGAGGCTCTAGGTAAAGCTTGTTCGATTCACCTGTTGGGCCCGGCAGGGTTTGTGGCTTGGCAAGCTTGCGTTCAACGCTGGTTAGCTGCTGACGCGCCGTCGCAAGCGTACGGTTCAAGTCATCAGCAAGCTCGTCAACAATGTCCACTTTCGCAATTTTTGCCAGAAGCTGACGTACCATAGAAATACGGTCATTCAACGGCGTATGACGCCACTGCACTTCCACCGCTTTCGCTTTATCCATCATTACGTGCGCACGCTCGGCAATCTTTTCATCACCGACAAGCGCTGCATCAGTACCGTCTACATCATCAATGCGCGATGGCTTAGGTGTAGCACGCTCCATCATTAAGCGAGGCAGATAGTTGGGGCCCCCCGCTTTTGGACCTGTACCAGACAATCCACGTCCACCGAATGGCTGAACGCCAACAATAGCGCCAATCATGTTGCGGTTAATGTACACGTTACCCGCGCGGCTCTTCGCTGCTAGCTCGTTAGCACGCTCTTCAATACGCGAGTGAATGCCCATAGTCAGGCCGTAACCTGTGCCATTGATTTGCTCTAGCACACTATCAAGGTCTTTCGACTTAAAGCGAACAATATGTACCACAGGGCCGAACACTTCTTTTTCAAGCACATCAATGTTTTTGATTTCATATAAGGTCGGCGCAAAGAAAGTACCGTTTTCAAAGCCTGCTGGCATTTCATTGCGATAAAGCAGCTTAGCTTTATCTTCCATGTACTCTTGGTGATCGGTCAGGCTCTTAAGTGCCTTCTCGTCAATAACAGGGCCCACATCGGTAGCAAGCTGCGTTGGGTCACCAACGGTAAGCTCTTTCATGGCACCAGTTAGCATTTCAATAAGATCATCAGCAATTTCGTCTTGTACAAACAATACGCGAAGTGCTGAACAGCGCTGACCGGCACTTTGGAAACCAGAGTGGATCACGTCATCAACTACCTGCTCTGGCAGTGCAGTTGAATCAACAATCATACAGTTTTGACCGCCGGTCTCTGCAATCAATGGCACCTGTTCGCCACCACGTTCTGCAAGTACTTGAGAAATTAACGTACCGGTTTGCGTTGAACCTGTGAACATTACCGCTTTAATGCGCTCGTCTGGCAGAAGGGTTTCGCCCACTTCTTTACCTGGCGATACAATAAGTTTCAGTGCGTCTTCTGGCAGGCCTACCGAGTGCATAATATCTACCGCACGCTGCGCAATAATGCTGGTTTGTTCAGCAGGCTTAGCAATAACCGTGTTACCTGTTACAAGTGCCGCTGCCACTTGGCCTAAGAAGATGGCTAGTGGGAAGTTCCACGGGCTAATACAAAGCACAACACCACGAGGAAGTAAGCGTTGATCTTCAGCAAGCTCTTCTGCACGCGCCGCGTAGTAGCGACAGAAATCAACGGCTTCACGCACTTCATCAATACTGTCTTGCGCCACTTTACCGGCTTCACGCATACAGATAGCGATAAGCTCAGCCATGTGGCGCTCAAGCGCATCTGCTGTTCGATTAAGTATCTCAGCGCGCTCGCTTACATCGCGTTTAGACCATGCTTCAAACCCAGCTTCGGCTTCATCTAATGCTTTGCGCATATCATCAGGCGTAGCGTAATGGTGATAACCTACCACGTCGTTGTGGTTAGTTGGGCTAAGTACCGCTGTCGCACCTTCTGGCACTTCACCGGTCACTTTGTAGTAATCCTGCCAGCGTTCAAGTTCGTGTTTAAGCGCCGTTACCGCATTGGTGTCGGTAAGGTCTAGACCACGCGAGTTATCGCGCTCTGGCGCATACAGCCCACGTGGGGTTTTGATTAACTTGTTATAGCGTACTTTCAAGCGTTGTGTTTTCTCTACCGGATCTTCAAGCAAAGACTCAACCGGTTTTTCATCGTCAACGATGGCGTTTACAAACGACGAGTTCGCGCCGTTTTCAAGAAGACGACGTACAAGGTAGGCCAATAAGTCCTCGTGTTCACCTACAGGTGCATAAACACGGCACTGAATTTTATCCTGTGTTACCACCTGATCGTAAAGGGTATCGCCCATACCGTGCAGACACTGGAACTCAAAACCTTCTTTGTCGTCACCAGCAAGCTCAACAATAACAGACGCTGTGTAGGCATTGTGAGTCGCAAACTGCGGGTAAATGGTGTCGCGATACTCAAGTAGACGGTTCGCACATGCATGGTATGACACATCTGTTGACGACTTACGGGTAAATACAGGAAACTCTTCAAGGCCCGCTTGTTGAGTAAGCTTAATCTCAGTATCCCAATAAGCGCCTTTAACCAAACGCACCATTAGCGGACGACCTACCTCTAGGGTAAGTTCACGTAAGTGCTCTATAACGTGGATTGCGCGTTTTTGGTAGGCCTGTACGGCCAAGCCAAAGCCTGTCCAACCGTTCAGGTCTTCATCGCGAAATACAGCTTCAATAATATCTAGAGAAAGCTCTAGACGGTCAGCTTCTTCCGCATCTACGGTTAAACCGATATCGTATTCTTTCGCCATCATACACAGCGCTTTCAAGCGCGGCGGAATGTCTGCCATGGCGCGTTCGCGGTGAGAAAATTCAAAGCGTGGGTGAATAGCAGAAAGCTTTACCGAGATCCCCGGTGAACGCTTAGGACCGCGTCCGTTAGCCGCTTTACCGATTACTTTTATTGCTTTTACGTATGCATCGTAGTAACGCTCAGCGTCGCGCATAGTACGTGCGCCTTCGCCTAGCATGTCGTAAGAATATACGTACCCTTTGGTTTCTTTCTCTTTGGCGCGATCTACCGCATCTTCAATGGTTTCGCCCATAACGAACTGACGACCCATAACGCGCATCGCAATGTTCATAGCGCGGCGAATAACAGGTTCACCTAAGCGGCCAAGGGTTTGTTTTAACAAGCCGAACTGTTCTTTCTTGCGCTTGTCGGCATAGTTCACCATGTTGCCCGTAAATAACAAGCCCCACGCCGATGCGTTAACAAATAACGACTCTGAATTCCCCAAGTGAGGTGTCCACTGTCCCTGAGACAGTTTGTCACGAATAAGCTCATCTTGAGTGGCTTTGTCTGGAACACGCAGCAAGGCTTCAGCCAAGCACATCAATACCACACCTTCTGCTGTAGATAGCGAGTATTCATTTAATAATGCGTCAACACCACCGTGCCCTTCTTGCTCTCGGCGAATTTGAAGCACCATCTTTCGTGCGCGTTCCCATGCACGGCTTCGTGCACGTGGGTTTACCTCGGCAATGGGAAGGATTTGATCCACAGCCACCGACTCACTAATGCGATAGTAGTCTCTTATACGCTGGCGTAGGGGTGAAGTTGTATGAAGTGTGTCGTTAATGAGCATTGCAACCCTTTCATAGAAATAGCTGTAACAAAAAGCGTTCCCGCCGTGTAAGACTGCTCACGGTTACATGGAAGCGGCTAAAAAACAAGCAAAGTCGAAACCCTGCGTTGACCTGTCGTTCTTCTTTTAACTTTATACTTTTGGATGAAGATCACGACAGTGCCAAATTTGCGCGGATGGTAGCACACAAAATCGCCCTGCCAAGCCCCTACCAGCAAAGTTTTTTTGATTCTCTGTCAAGCTACGTATTCAGTGCGTTAGATGACATTTCACACGCTGCTCAACAAGCCCTGTTTTTCACTTTTCATCAAAAGAAATAACGGTCACGCCAGGTTGTGAATATTTGTCCATTTCAGTCAACGCTTTAGGCGCTTCTTGAAGTGAAATTATCTTTCCAATCAGGGCTTGGGGATTCAGCTTTTTTGTGGCGATCATGCCAAACATGGCCTCGTAACGATACGCCTGCATGCCGTGACTACCTATTACTTCAAGCTCATGTGCAACGACCGTATCCATGGGAATAGGAGGCGTTGACTGTTCAGCTAATAGCAAACCAACTTGAACATGTTTACCACGCTTTCTTAAGCTATTTACCGAGTTTACACAGGTAATAGGATTTCCTAAGGCGTCAATTGACACGTGCGCACCGCCTAATGAAAGGCGCTTGATTGTCGCAGAGACATCCTTTTCATTTTTAGCATTTATCACCACGTCAGCGCCAAGCTTTTGCGCCAATGCTAGTGCGTCATCCGAAATATCAACGGCAATAACGTTTGCGCCAATACTCGATGCAATCATCACAGCAGATAGCCCAACGCCACCACAGCCGTGAACATCGACCCATTGCCCAGCGCTCACCTTACCTTGGTCAACCACTGCGCGAAACGATGTAGCAAAACGGCAACCTAAGCTAGCCGCAGTCACGTAGTCTATTTCTTCAGGGAGGTGAACCAGATTAACGTCTCCAAAATCGATTTCTACATATTCTGCAAACGAGCCCCAGTGAGTAAAGCCCGGCTGTGTTTGGTTACCACACACCTGGTGATTACCCGAAGAGCATTCTGAACATCTTCCACACGCACTAATAAAAGGAACCGTAACTTTATCGCCCGCTTTGAATCGCTTTACATCGCTTCCAACGGACTCTACAACGCCAGCAAATTCATGACCCGGTACATGAGGTAAGTTTATTCCATCATCATGTCCCATCCAGCCATGCCAATCGCTGCGGCACACGCCTGTGGCTTTTACCCGTATCACTACCCCGTGAGATTTTGGCAGGGGTTTCTTTACGTCCTTAATATTTAATTTTCCACCAAACGATTCAAATACCACAGCTTTCATGATTACAGCCCTCCAAAATAAGACTAATAAGTGTTCACACCATTGTGACTAAGTCTAAAAGAGTACTCGCGAAATAACCTTGCTTTCTATTTAGCTTAGATAGCCCAAATTGAAAGAAGCTTTTAATTGATATTTAATTGAGGAAAGAATCCATCAAATAGGACATAAAGAAGAGCATGGATAATGTTGATAAGAAAATTTTAGCCTTACTTCAAAAGGACGGAAAATTGTCGAACGCCAAGCTGGCTGAAAAGCTCAATATGAGTGAAACACCCTGCTGGAGACGTGTAAAACGATTAGAGAGCGAAGGATACATTGAGAGTTACCAAGCGAACCTGAACAAACGAAAGCTAGGGTATGGCGTGCTGGCGTTTGTACAGCTCACTTACACAGCCCATGACACAAAAACAACGAGTGACTTTATTGATATTATTCAACGCTGCGACAACGTTTTAAGCTGCCACAACATCACAGGTGGCGCTGATTTCTTACTACAAGTAGTGGCCAGAGACTTGGATGATTACGGCCACTTTGTAGATACAGTACTGCGAAAACTCCCCGGCATATCAGATATATCATCAAGTATTTCCCTTAAAGAGCTTAAATCAACAGTTCGACTGCCTTTAGATTGCTGAATAAACACCACAAAAAGTGCCATACTTAAATTTTGGTACATTTGTCTAATTTAACTCTGGAGTAATAAGTAGAAGTATAAAAACCGTCTACACTTTAAAAAAACAAAAATACAAATAGATAGGTATTTGCCGATGTGGTTAAGAAAATTCAGTTTAATTCAACGTTTGGGCATTATCGTTGCCCTAATTACGCTGTTATTTGTACTTCTTACTGCCGTCGTTTTAAACAGGCATTACGAAGCATTAAAGCAAAAGTCTTATGATGAAAATCAGCACTTGGTCGAGGTGGTTCATACCATGCTCAGTAGCTTCGCGGCGCGCACCGACGTAGACGAGGCAACCGCTAAGCAACAAGCGTTAGAGGCCGTCAAAGCGCTACGATACGACGGCAGCAACTACTTTTGGATCCAAGACCAAACGCCATCTATGGTTATGCACCCCATCAAGCCCGCCCTTGACGGTCAAGATTTACGAACCTTTAAAGACGGGAACGGCAAAGCCTTCTTTATAGAAATGGCGCAAAACGTGAAATCGAAAGGTGAAGGTTTTGTCGATTATGTATGGCCGCTTCCCGGTGAAGAGTCACCTACCGACAAAATTTCCTACGTTAAAGAGTTCAAGCCGTGGGGATGGACAGTGGGCTCTGGTATTTACCTTACCAATCTTGAAAAGGAATTTGCTCATCTTCGCAATGTTATTGCGGTGTTTTGTCTGGTTAGCATAGTGCTAGTTGTGGTGCTTGTTTATGTGATTGGCGGCAGCATAGTGAAACCGGTTCAAGAAGTGACCGAGCGAATGAAGGATATCTCACAAGGTGAAGGTGACCTAACCCGCTCGTTGCCTGAAACTGGCCAAGATGAAGTAACGCGTTTGGCACGCTACTTTAATGAATATACCGAAAAAATGCGCCAATCGCTATTGGGTATTCGTGAAAATATAAACTCACTAACCCAACAAGCCGAACTGGTAGAAACGTCGAGCAAGAATAGTAACGCCCAAGCTCAGACCCAAAATGAAAACATGCTTCAGGTTGCCGCTGCGATGGAAGAAATGACCACGCAGATAAATGAAGTTAGCAATAATGCTGACTCGGCAGAGAAAAGTACAAGCAGTGCCCGTGGTAACGTGCAGCATGGCGCCTCGGTCGTAGACAGCACAGTAAAAGATATCCGCTCTTTAACCTCGGATATTGAAAGTGTAAGTAGTGCAGTGACCGAACTTGCTGCGCAGACCGAAAGCATTGGTGCAGTACTTGATGTTATCCGCGGCATTGCCGAACAAACGAACCTACTTGCGCTTAACGCTGCTATAGAAGCCGCGCGAGCGGGCGAGCAAGGACGGGGTTTCGCCGTCGTAGCTGATGAAGTGCGTACACTGGCAAGTCGAACCGGACAAAGTACCGATGAAATCCAAGCGATGATAGAAAAGCTGCAAAGTAATGCCAAAAGCGCAGTAGATGCAGTAAAAGTAAGCCAGTCAGCGTCAACCAAAACGGTAGAAAACGCCATACAGGCGAATCAAAATCTGCAAGAGGCTGATCGCTTAATGACTGAAATTGCAGATATGAGTAGCGAAATAGCGCGGGCTACCGAGCAGCAAGCGGAAGCCGCTACCGAAGCGAATATGCGCATCAATGCGCTTTCGGGTGCTGCTGATAGTAGCTTGAGAACGGCAGATGAATTAGCAGCTGCGAGCCAGGCGTTACGCGCAAGCTGTATAGCAATAATGGACATTGCGAACCGCTTTAAGCTTTAAAGCATTTCACATTTCAACGAGCCTGCTGCGCTTTGCTGCAAAGCATTGAGAAGCAGGCTCACTTTACTGCTGCTACCACTCCATAGCTCAGGGTAATTTTCTTTTAAAAAAAGTAAACTTTGCCGAATTTTGCTTCTCTTACGTCAAGTTGTTTAAAAGCTTACATGGTTTAATCAATACACCTACCTTCTGCGTATGGAAGAAAAGACCTGAGTGCATTACACTCAGAGGCACCATAAGTGGCGGTTAATCGATTACTTTTTATTGAGCGATATACTAGCCACCAAAGTAGTGACTTATGCGCAATAAAAGCCAGACGCGCAAAAAATCAAGGAGTTGAATATGAGCAGTGGTTCAAAGGGTAAGCCTATTTTATTATGGGTTGTCGGTTTTTTCGTGTTGCTATTTTTGGTGTATTTCCTGTTCGCCAATACCATCATCAAATCTATTCTTGAGTCCAAGCTGGGCGAGTCCTATGGAGCAGAAGTGAATATCGACGAGTTCGACCACTCTCTTTTTCCAACAACTGTTACGCTGAAAGGTATTGCACTCACCAACCCCACAAAGCCTACTCACAACCAAGTTTTTGTAGGCGAAGCTCATGCAGACGTTGAGCTAAAGCCACTGTTAGATGATCAAGTTATCGTAAACAATCTTGATTTACTGAAAGTGCAGTTCGATACACAGCGCGAGTCTGAAGGTGAAGTGTATCGCGTTCCAGAACGTTCACTGTCATTTGACGAAATTAAAGCAAAAGCCAAAGAAGCCGTGCCTACGGTTGACGAACTTCTCGCCCGCAATCCACTAAAAACCACTGCTGCCATTGAAAATGCAAAGTCTGCCTACGAAACCTATGGAAAAGGTTTGAAAGACGACTATGAATCTTTACCTGATAAGTCGCGCATTGAGTACTACAAAACGCAGGTAGCCCAGCTAAAAGAAACGAACTACAAAGACCCTCAAGCCTTGGTACAGGCAAAGTCTTCTTTTGATAAGTTGAAAGAAGAAATGCAGGCAGACCGCGCGCTTATTAGCAATTTCACGGAAAAAGCGAGTGATGCCAAACAAGCCCTTAGTGAAAGTGTTGAAGCACTTAAGAAAGCGCCACAAGAAGATTACGCGTTGCTGAAAGGGGTAATTGCAGGTGACCAAGCGGCACTTTCTCAAGTCACTTACTTTGTGTTTGGCGACAAAGCGGCGGAATACACTGAGTACCTTATGGCAGCAATGCAAATTGTTATGCCGCTCATTCAAGGTGAAGAAAAAAGTGAAGCACCGACTGAAGTGCCGTCGATTTTGGTGAAAGAAGCCAATGTATCAGTGCTTTGGCAAAATGAATCTATCACCAGCAAATGGAACAACATTACAAACGTTCACGAAGTATTCGGTAACCCCACCACCTTTACTATTGAAGCAGCGGGCGAGTTACTAAAGTCGTTTACTTCCAGCGGTGAATTCTGGATTGACGGCAACGGGGTTGACGCTAGCCAAGTCTGGCAGCTAGCCGGCGTAAATATGTCTAACATTTCATTTAGCGGTAATGAAACACTAAATGCGGTGCTTAAATCAGCGCTGATGAAAACCAATGGATCGATGAAAGTCACTGATAACATGCTTACCGGTACGGGCGAAGTTGACCTTCAGCAGCTCGTTATGGAAGCAACTGGCACCAGTGATATCACCAGTGCTATTGCGCAGGCACTGCAAACGTTAACCAGCCTAAACATGACGATGCTGCTAGACGGCACGCTTTCAGACCCTGGCTTTAACATTAAGTCTGATCTGGATAATAAGCTGGCTAAAGCGGCGCTTTCACAGCTTACTGCCAGCCAAAAAGACAAGCTGGATGAATTAAACAACAAACTCAACAGCATGATAAGTAACGAACAATCATTGCTATCAGGCGAGCTTGTTGACGTAAACAGTATGCTTAGCGCAGCCCAAGGCGACAGTGCCGCCCTTCAGGAGCTGCTTCAAGCTCAACTTAACAACGTTGTTGAGCAGCAAAAAAGTAAGCTGTTTGATAAATTGAAGGGAAAATTGGGCCAAGGTGAATAATGCGCCTTTGACTCGACGCTGCTTCGCGGCATAATAAGATACAGCAGAGGCGAAGAGCCTCTGCTTTTTTCCGCTTAACCACATTGTCAGGTGAATCTGTGTTGCAAGGTAAATGGCTTCCCATTGTATTGATAGTACTGCTTGGTCTATTGCAATACAGGCTATGGTTTGGAAAAAATAGTATTCCCGATTACTTCAACCGAAAACAAGAAGTTCACTCTCAAGCCCTTCAAAATGCCAACCTCGCTCAGCGCAATGCCCTACTTAAAGCTGATATTAGCGATTTAAAAATTGGTCTAGAAGCCATTGAAGAAAGAGCCCGAAATGAACTCGGTCTGATTAAAAAGGGAGAAACCTTCTACCGTATTTTGCCCGCAGATTCTAAGTGAAGAAAATGACATCGCCCCGCGTTGTTGCGGTTATCCCCGCAGCCGGAGTTGGCAGCCGAATGCAGGCTGACCGCCCAAAGCAATACCTCATCTTAAATGGTAAAACCATTCTTGAACACACTATTGACGCGCTGCTACAGCATCCGTTAATCGATGACGTGATCGTAGCGATAAGCCCAGGTGACGCGTATTTTGATCAATATCGGTTACGTGAAAAACCCATTCGCGTTGTAGATGGCGGAAAGGAACGCGCTGATAGTGTATTGAACGGGCTTATGTCACTTGGCGAGAACGATTGGGCACTGGTTCACGATGCCGCGAGGCCTTGTATAGAAGAGAGCGATATTTCCGCACTGCTCGAATTAATGAGCAGTGATAACGTTTCTGGCGGTATTCTAGCTACCCCTGTTCGTGACACCATGAAGCGGGTCAAACCTTCAACAAATGTTATTTCTCACACTGAAGACCGAGACGGTCTTTGGCACGCTTTAACGCCGCAACTTTTTCCAGCAACGTTGCTAAAACGCGCGCTTCAAAATGGTTTATCACAAGGCGCGAATATCACAGACGAAGCCTCTGCCATGGAGCTTGAAGGCTACAAAGTTGCCATGGTAAACGGAAGTCCGGCAAATATAAAAATAACGCATCCGGCCGATCTTCCTTTGGCAGAATTTTATCTTAAGCAAAAATTAAGCGCGCAAGGCCAGAACGCTCAAAACTACAGAGCTCAAAGCCACAGCGCAAAAAATCAAAAGGCACAATCATAATGCGAATTGGACACGGATTTGATGTACACAAGTTTGGCGGTGAAGGCCCCATCACAATAGGTGGCGTCAGTATCGACTATGAGCAAGGACTGTTAGCTCACTCAGATGGCGATGTATTACTACACGCACTGTGTGATGCAATGCTAGGTGCAGCAGCACTCGGTGATATTGGCAAGCACTTCCCTGACACAGACGACGCATACGCGGGTGCAGACAGCCGCGTGCTGCTGCGTCACGTTGTCAATGTAGTTAGGGAGAAAGGTTACCGCTTAAGTAATGCAGATATGACCATTGTGGCGCAAGCACCTAAGATGGCGCCGCATATTGCTGCTATGCGTGAGATTATTGCACAAGACTGCAACGTATCGCTTGACGACATCAACGTAAAAGCAACGACCACTGAAAAGCTAGGCTATACAGGCCGTAAAGAAGGCATTGCCTCTCACGCCGTTGTTCTACTGGAAAAATTATGAAGCCTTTACACACTGACCACTGGCAGTACTATTTCGCAAAACCTGTATCCACCGGTATTTTTAAATTCCAAGCCGACGATTTTCAAGTTGTCGAGGATTTGGGTTATACCCCTTGTGGTGAAGGCGAGCACCAGTTTGTATTTACTGAAAAAACCAACACCAATACCGCGTTTGTCGCTGAGCAGCTAGCCCGTTTCGTTAACCTTCCATTACGCCAAATTACCTATGCGGGTCGCAAAGACAAATACGCGGTAACGCAACAGTGGTTTGGTATTCACGCGCCGGGTAAGCCTGACTTCGACTTCAGCAACTTTGAACTGGAAGGCGTTAAAGTGCTTAAGCAAATGCGTCACAATAAAAAGTTGCGAACCGGTCAGCTTAAAGGCAATCACTTTACGATTACCTTGCGCCAGGTACTGCATCCTGAGGCCATTGAAGAGCGTCTTCAAGAAATTGAAAAGCACGGTGTGCCAAACTATTACGGCGAACAACGCTTTGGCGTAATGCGCTTAAATGACATGGGTGAAGTGCAGCGCGGTGGAAACCTGGTAATGGCCGAGCGGATGGTAAACGGTGAAACCATCAGACACCGCAACAAACGTTCCATGGCGCTTTCTGCACTGCGCAGCTGGCTATTTAATGAAATGCTTTCTGCACGCTTAGAAAAAGACATGTTCGACAAGGTCACTCACGGCGACGCGCTGGTGCTTTCAGGTTCTAACAGCTTTTTCATCAACGAAGGTTCCGACGGCTCTGAGCAGCAGCAAGACGCACAACGTCGTTTTAATGCCAAAGACGTATGCCCTTCAGCACCGCTGTGGGGTAAAGGTGAACTTGTTACGCAAGCTGACACACTAGCACTTGAGCAATCTGTTGCAGAGCAAAATAGTGAAGTTATCGACTTTTTAAGCCAGTGCGGGTTCGAACAAGAGCGTCGCGCGATAAAAATTTGGCCTTCACAGCTTGAATGGCAGAGTAAGGGTGATACATTTACTATCTCGTTTGCGCTTCCAAGTGGCTGCTTTGCAACCTCAGTCCTTAGAGAGTGCGTGGAAACCTTGTCCCCAATTAACAGGGTGTAAAGAGTATTGAGAAAGCGTGGCGCGCAACAGACTAAACCTCGCGTGGCTGTGGATAAGAATAAAGGAAAGTACGCAACATCATGAGAGCTTCTAGAAAAGGAGACGCGTTAGCACAACTGCTTTATAACGAGGGAATACGTTCGCAAGCAGTATTGAACGCCATTGCTGGTACGCCGCGGGAAAGCTTTTTACCCGACGCGCTGAAACATAAGGCCTATCAAAATACGGCATTGCCAATAGGTCAAGGCCAAACCATTTCGCAGCCTTATATTGTTGCGAAAATGACAGAGTTGCTGCTAGATAGCCCTAATAAACCCGAGAAAGTGTTAGAAATAGGCACGGGTTCAGGTTATCAGACCGCTATACTCGCGCAGCTTTTTGCCAAAGTATTCAGTGTTGAACGTATTAAATCATTGCAGTTCCAAGCGAAACGTCGAATGAATCAGCTCGACCTTCACAATATTGCAATGAAACACGGCGATGGTTGGAAAGGTTGGGCATCCAAGGGCCCTTACGATGCCATTATTGTCACCGCCGCCGCTGCAAGTCTTCCACAGGATTTGTGCGATCAGCTTAAAGAAGGCGGGCGGTTGATTATTCCCGTAGGTAACGAGCAACAATCGTTACTGTGTATTGATAGGATTGAAGGTGAACTAAAAACATCGACCATTGAATCGGTCCGATTTGTTCCCCTTGTAGCAGGAGAGCTAATGTGAAGCTTTTTGAGCCATGTTATGACATGGCGTTACGCTGGGCGAGACATCGTCACGCAACCAAATATTTGGGTGGGTTAAGCTTCTCAGAGTCGGTTTTCTTCCCTATTCCACCTGATGTTATGCTTGCGCCAATGGCACTGTCCCAGCCTGCTAGAGCATGGCAGTTCGCTTTTATTACGACCATCGCGTCGATTTTGGGCGGTATAGCTGGCTATTGGCTTGGTTACTTTGCTTTCGATGCTTGGCTGGCTCCGCTTATCGAGAGCTGGGGGTATACCCACAAAATAGACACGGCAATGCAGTGGTTTAAAGACTACGGCGTATGGGTAGTTTTTCTTGCTGGTTTCTCACCTATCCCTTATAAAATTTTCACTGTGAGTGCTGGCTTCTTGCAAATGGCCTTCTTGCCATTTGTACTGGCATCTGCTGTTGGTCGAGGTGCACGCTTCTTTTTGGTCGCAGCACTCATGCGCTGGGGGGGCGCAGCCATGGAGCAAAAGCTAAGGCAGTATGTAGAAGTGCTTGGATGGGGAGTAGTCATCCTTGCAATATTCGCTTATTTACTATTGCGATGACATGCGTAGGCCCCACCTTCACATAGGAATTTTGTTATATATTTGTGTACTCATCGGGGGCTGTGCAGGAAGAAGTGCACCCGCTCCCGTGGTTTTATTAAATAGCCAAGTTTCAGATGGAAGCGAAGAATACACAAAAAAAACCTATAAAGTTCAACGGGGAGACACCCTCTATGCGGTGGCATGGTACACGGGAAATGACTATCGCGACTTAGCAAAATACAACCAATTATCAGCTCCTTACACCATTTTCCCTGGTCAAGTTTTAAACGTCACGCCACCTTCGAATGTGGCTACAGCCCCCGTTATACCTAAGTCCAAGACCAATCAGTCAACAGCTCCGACCACATCAAATGTAGACAAAAGTTTGGTTGACCGCCCACAACCACAGGCGTATCGTGAAAGTGAAAAAGTTGTTAAGCCACAAAATGTTACAACTGTCAAGAAGCCGTCACAAAGCGTCAAAAAACAAACACCGACGAGTTTTCCAGACAAAGTACAAGAGTGGGTGTGGCCTGCAGAAGGTAAGGTAGTTGGAACCTTCAGTAAGTCAGAGTCAGGCAACAAAGGTATTGATATCGCTGGTGCTAAAGGCAGTAAAGTCGTAGCGGCAGCAGATGGAAAAGTTGTTTACTCAGGTAGCGCACTAAGAGGTTACGGTAATCTGGTTATCATTAAGCATACAGATACCTTTCTAAGTGCCTATGCCTACAACGACACTATTTTAGTCAAAGAACGAGAATGGGTGTCGGCAGGGCAGCAAATTGCAACCATGGGTGACAGCGGAACAAATTCGGTAAAACTTCACTTTGAAGTTAGGTATAGAGGGAAATCATTAGACCCTATGAAATACCTGCCAGCATTAAAATAATAAAAATAAATAACAATAAAAAAAGACAAAGGAGAAACGTCATAAGGTAAACCTTGTAGCAGGAGATTCATGATGGGTAAGTCAAATAAAGCCTTAGAATCAAAACCGCAAGATGACTTAGAAGTCATCGATATGCCAGCTGATATGAAAGCTGACGAAACCTTAGTTAACGACGCTGAACTAGAAAATGACGACGCCATTTTCAGTCAGGATGACCAACCTAAAAACCTGGATGCCACACAGCTTTATCTAGGAGAGATTGGTTTTTCACCACTGCTAACCGCAGAAGAAGAAGTTTATTTTGCGCGCCGCTCACTGAAAGGCTGCGAAGCCTCTCGTAAACGTATGATTGTAAGCAACCTTCGCCTTGTTGTTAAGGTTGCTCGCCGTTATAACAATCGTGGGTTGGCACTTCTAGATTTAATCGAAGAAGGCAATTTAGGACTAATTCGTGCCGTAGAGAAGTTTGATCCTGAACGTGGATTCCGCTTTTCAACATACGCCACATGGTGGATACGCCAAACCATCGAACGCGCTATCATGAACCAAACGCGCACTATTCGTTTGCCTATTCATGTAGTGAAAGAACTAAACGTTTATTTACGTGCTTCTCGTGAACTTTCACAAAAGCTTGATCATGAGCCAACTGCAGAAGAAATTGCACTAGCGCTTGATAAGCCTGTGGAAGATGTCACTAAGATGTTGCGTTTAAACGAGCGCATTACCTCTGTCGATACACCTATTGGTGGAGAAAATGATAAAGCACTCCTCGACATTATTGCTGACGAGAAAGAGTTTAGCCCTGAAGAGAGCTTACAAGACTCAGATATCAAAAGTAATATTGTAACCTGGCTTGAAGAACTAAACCCTAAGCAACGCGAAGTACTTGCTCGTCGTTTCGGTCTTATGGGATATGAACCTTCAACACTTGAGGATGTGGGTACCGAAATTGGCTTAACACGTGAACGTGTTCGTCAAATTCAAGTAGAAGCACTTCGCCGTCTTCGCGATATGTTGGGTCATCAGGGTCTTTCATTAGAGAACCTGTTCGACCAAATGAAGTAGCATCTGCGCGCAACGCAAAAATAAAAATGCCGGTGTTGTGAAGCTCTCAATTTTTGAGTTTCACAACACTGGCATTTTTTTATTTTAAATTGGACCTAGTTCCAATCTCTCCGTTAGTTTCGAACGAGAGTAACGAATGTGTAAGGGTGAGGATTTTTCTCATCGGCGTCATGTTCATCACGTGATACTTCCGTCCAACTTGCTGCCGCCTCATAGTCTGGGAACTGTGTATCTCCGTCAACAGTCAAATCAATATGTGTGAGATACAAAGTGTCAGCGCTATCTAAGAACGTTTGGTAAATAGTACCGCCACCGATAATCATTATTTCATCGTTGTCGCTGTTCTCTGCGCTTAGCGCTTTGGCTACCTCAATCGCTGACTCTGGCGAATCTACTACCGTCGCGTCAGATAAGCTGTAGTCAGCATTACTCGTTATAACAATGTTTGGCCTGCCAGGTAATGCCCTTCCGATTGACTCATAGGTTTTGCGGCCCATTATGACGGCTTTGCCTAAGGTGATCGCTTTAAAGTGTTTTAAATCAGCCGGTAAGTGCCACGGCATATCATTATCTGCGCCTATAATTCTGTTTTTCGCCATAGCAGCAATCATCGCTATCTTCATTTCATTACCTATAAAGCCGTTTTTATTGTTGAACCGCGGCAGTATATCAATATCAGCGATCAAATGTGTATTGGCTCAAAGGGTATATCTTTAAAACCAAATAAATAGAAACAGTTATCATTTGCATTATTATTTTAACTGTTCTAGTGTGTATACAGGAGGTCGCGACAATGCAAATAAACTATCTATGCCCTAAACACGCAGATTGGGTTTATAACAACCCAGAACAGGCCCTACACGTAATGGCGCGCGATGAAATGCAAGGCACAATGCTTATGCAAAGCGGTCAGTTCAGTGAAGCAATTCCATACCTTGGCTGTGCGTTTGATATCGCCGTTATTCTGCTTGAGGTAGACGGCGGTGAGAACAGCGCAATGACAGCTAAGATTATGGGCTTAACAAGCTTGCTTGAAGAGACATACTTTCATCTGAAACTGCCTCACCACCGAAACGCCATTGTCGACAGAGCTCATACTGTCATCAGCGCCTCGAACAACATCGTGAACAGCAATGTACCACTGCGCTTCGCCGTGTAGTTGCACCGATACTTATGCGCCTAACTACTTCACCTTACTTTTACTAACGCTTTAGGAGAATTCATGAAAGTTAACCTTAAACGCTCAGCTCTAATGCTATACGCCGCTGTATTTAGTTCAGGCGCATTCGCTCATGCAGGACACGATCATGAACACTGGACTAGCGGTGTTATGCATGCTCTGTTTTACGCGTCTCTTGTAGGCTGTGCAGCTGCGTGTGGCTTTGCGGCTTACAAATACTTCAACGCTAAAAAGCGCTCAGCAAAGTAAGGGGGTACAAATTATGATTCATCGATTACTTTCAAAACTTCATGCCGTTAGCCCCTTCCCTGCGGTTAGCGCACATTGCGACATTCCTTGCAAAATTTACGATCCGTTTTCGGCGCAGTTGGCTGCGTTGAGTGTTATTCGCTTCGTAGACCTACTTAACGAACTGGCCGAAAAAGAGACACTTACGTTTGCAGATCAAGCGCAAATGAGCCGCTTAGTAGCAGAAAAGGAAACCCATGCAGAGAAAGTAAAGCAAGAAGTCAGGGTAATATGGGGCGATTACTTTAAAGCCCCTCAGTTTGAGAAGTTTCCAGATACTAACGAGCTGGTTCATAAAATCATGCTGGCCGGTTCCGGGTGTAAGCAACACGTCAGCAGAGAAAAAGCTGAAGAGCTGCTTTCGTTAGTGAATGAATTTGCAGAGCGTTTCTGGGCAACCAAGGATGTCGCAACCAAAAAAGCAACGTGCCCCTATCCACCTTCTGAAGAAGTGGTTTATCCCGACCTCTAAATGTTTAAAATTATGCGGGTTGCGGGGAGCAGCATGTTGCCTTCTCTAAACGACGGTGATTTTGTCTGTGCAATGAGATGGCCTTTTAGGTGGCTGCGTAGCGAGCAAATCGTGGTTGTTAAAAGCAACGCTTACGGCGTAATTATCAAAAGGGTAGACCAAGTTAACACCGACGGAACGTTTACCTTAACGGGCGATAACAAGGCCCACTCTGTAAGCCAAGAGGCCATGGGTAAGTTTACTCGCGCTCAATTGCTGGGAAAGGTTATCTATCATATCAGTGAGTAAGCCAGCACGATGAGGGTGCATTAGCCTAACCGCGTTACTTACAAAAAAGCTCGCACGTTGTCTTTGCACCGATGCGAGCTTTTTTTGTTCTAATTTGCTTTAGAGCACTGGTTATCAGTAATTGTTTCGAAATTGACTGTCACTCAGCGACTGTTTCTCAGCGACGATACTCAACTTCCACGTCGTAATCGTCTTCGTCCCAGTCGTCGTCATCTAGGTCATCTTCAAACTCATCATGAGCTTCAAGTGTATTCTTGTGGTAAGTGTCCCACTTGAATTCTACTTCTTTCTTCTCTTCTTCCTCTTCCAGTTCAGCTGGAAGAGTTTCAATGAAGTCCATAATGTCGTTACACAAAGGATCTAGGTTCATCTTTTGGAACGCAGAGATTTGATAAACTGGGCCTTCCCAACCCAACGCATCGATCACGTGCTGACAGCGTTCTTCAGCTTCTTCTTCAAGTAGTAAATCGACTTTATTAAATACTAACCAACGGGGCTTTTCTGCCAATTTAGGGCTGTATTTTTCAAGCTCTTCAATGATCGCTTTTGCGTGCTCGGCAGGATCCGTTTCATCAACAGGGAAAATATCTACCACGTGAAGCAAGATTCGACAGCGCTCTAAGTGTTTTAAGAAGCGTATACCTAGGCCAGCACCATCGGCAGCACCTTCTATCAAACCAGGAATATCCGCAACAACGAAGCTTCGCTGTGAATCTTGACGAACCACCCCTAAGTTAGGCACAAGGGTTGTAAACGGATAATCAGCCACTTTAGGCTTAGCTGCTGATACAGAGCGGATAAAGGTTGATTTACCTGCGTTAGGCATACCAAGTAAGCCAACATCGGCTAGAAGCATAAGCTCTAGCTTAAGGTTACGAATTTCACCTGGTGTACCATTGGTCTTTTGACGTGGGGCACGGTTCGTACTGCTTTTAAAGCGGGCATTACCTAAACCGTGAAAACCACCTTGTGCCACTTTAAGCTTTTGACCATGACGAGTCAGGTCACCTAATACTTCGCCAGTATCACTATCAGTAGCACGCGTGCCAACAGGCACCATTACGGTGAGGTCTTTACCTTTCTTACCGATACAGTTGCCGCCTTGACCATTTTGGCCACGCTCAGCACGGTGAAAGCGCTCAAAGCGATAATCGATCAATGTATTTAGGTTTTCATCGGCCTGTAAAAATACACTGCCGCCGTCACCACCGTCGCCACCGTCTGGGCCACCTTTAGGTACGTATTTTTCCCTTCTAAAGCCAATTGTACCGTTGCCGCCGTCACCGGCTTCAACGCGAATTTCAGCTTCATCTACAAATTTCATTTATCGCTCCGGGCTGTAATGCCGTGGGTTATTAACTTATTTAATGCGAATACTAAGTTTACACCAAATTGCGCATCGGCGCTTTCGAGTCTACTCAGCATTCTAAAAAATTGAGAAGTAAAACCTTGCTCAGCGCTAATTCATTTTCAGAATATAATCGCTATTAATTAAGAACAGAAAAAGAAAGAAAGGTTTCACAAAACAAAAAACCCCGCAAGCGCGGGGTTTTTCTAAGCCTGTTCGGCGAGAAGCTTACGCGCTTACTCAGCTACGATGCTTACAAATTTACGGTTCTTCGGTCCTTTAACGTCGAACTGAACTTTACCGTCTTTTAGTGCAAACAACGTGTGGTCTTTACCGATACCCATGTTGTCACCAGCGTGGAAACGAGTACCACGTTGACGAACAATGATGTTACCAGCAAGAACAGATTCACCACCAAAGCGCTTAACACCTAGGCGTTTACTTTCTGAATCACGACCGTTTTTGGTACTACCACCAGCTTTTTTGTGTGCCATGTGTTCGTGCTCCTATTATGCGTTGATACCAGTGATTTTCACTTCTGTGAACCACTGACGGTGACCCGCTTGCTTACGAGAGTGCTTACGACGACGGAACTTAACGATTTTTACTTTATCGCCACGACCGTGTGTAACAACCTCAGCAGTCACCTTACCACCAGCAACGATTGGTGTGCCGATTTTTACGTCGTCACCGTTGCTTACCATTAAAACTTTGTCAAATTCAACCGTTTCGCCTGGGGCTACTTCGATTTTTTCAAGACGAACGGTTTGGCCTTCGGCCACACGGTGTTGTTTACCGCCACTTTGGAAAACCGCGTACATAGTTAACTCCGCTCTGCGTCCACTGACGCTTCAATTCAAAAAACAGGGCGCGAATTGTACGTGAAACATCCGTAAATCACAACCCCGATTCGCAGAAAAATAGATTATTTTTCCAACATGGGGCGAATTATGCCCCAATTGCGTATTTGATGCAGCTTCAAATGCCCAAAAACCGTTAAAAATTCACAAATTTTTTTAAAAAAACAGTAAAAATTTTTAGGTCGTATTAAATCAAAATGGAAATATTGATAGGTCAAATTACATAGAAATGCGATCCAAACAGCGCAAGATCACGCGAGCGAGATCGGCAAACGATCCCCAAATATGCATTGCGATCAGCCTGCGATCGAGCTGTTGGATCCCACGAATAGGATCGTTTTTACGATTACTACTTCCCCACTTTGTATCTGTGACTTGGGGCAATGCTACTACCCTAATTGAGAAACAAAGTTGCTCTTAAACACTTCGTTTTCTTCATACAAACGTCAAAAAATAGCGACTTAACAGGAAAAATTATCGAGAGCACCTATAATTGCATGTGATCGCATGATTAAGGGGGCGTACGTGCGGCAAACCGCTAAAAACGGAACAGAATTTATATGAAGAATGCAGCCCCACCTTTTTCACATCTGGTTTAACCGTATTTGAGGAATTACACGTAAATGCGTTAAGCCGTCATTTTTTAAGACAATTTGGTGGATAGTACAGATGATTAAGGTACAATCGCCACCAATAATTGCCCAAGACGTAAGAGTAAGTATTTATTGCCATGCCTATGGATATAGATCAAATCCGCGCCCTGTCTAATGATGATATGCAGGCGGTCAACCAGCTGATTCAACAACAAGTCGACTCTGATGTTGCCCTAATTAATCAGCTTGGTTTTTACATTGTAAACAGTGGCGGCAAGCGATTACGCCCACTTCTTACCGTGTTAAGTGCGCGGGCTATGGGAATAGACAACAACGATCACCATACCCTTGCGGCGATTGTTGAATTTATTCATACCGCTACCCTGTTGCACGACGATGTAGTTGACGAATCGACCATGCGCAGAGGGCGAGAAACGGCCAATGCTATTTTTGGCAATCAGGCATCAGTGTTAGTGGGTGACTTTCTTTACACCCGTTCTTTCCAAATGATGGTGAGCCTTAAACGCATGCGCGTTATGGAGATACTGTCTGAAGCCACAAACCAAATTGCTGAAGGTGAAGTGTTACAGCTGATGAACTGTAACGATCCCAGCACTACAGAAGCACGTTACTTTGATGTTATTTACGGTAAAACGGCGCGTTTGTTTGAAGCTGCTACGCAGTTAGCGGCTGTACTGACCGACCAAAATGAGCACATTGAACACGCTATGCAAGAATACGGTAAGCACCTAGGCACAGCCTTTCAGCTAGCTGACGATATACTTGACTACATGGCTGACAGCGAAGAAATGGGCAAGAATGCGGGCGACGATTTAGCTGAAGGTAAGCCTACTCTGCCATTACTTTACGCTATGTGGCACGCAAAAAATGACGACGACAAAGCGCTTATTCAAGAAGCTATTGAACAAAGCAATGGCCTACCACACTTGACGCGGATTCAAGGCATTATGGAAGAAACCGGCGCTTTGGACTACACACGTGAATGTGCACAAAAAGAAGTACACATGGCTATTAACAGCTTAAACGCTATTGAAGATTCTGAATATAAAGAGGCGTTAATCGCGCTGGCACATATTTCAATTGAGCGTACGAGCTAACTAGCGATAAATAACTAATTGTCGATAAGTGATATGAAAAGGCGTGTTGTAAGCAACACGCCTTCTTTATTGGCAATTACCAATTATGAAAACTAGTTAATACCAGTCCGCATAGATAATTATTAAAAAGCTAGCCTTCGAGCATGAAGCCTATCATCCCCACTAAAAAACCAAGAATACCGCCAAGCGGAGGAAGCCAATGGTTTTCCATACGAATTTGCGGTGCAATATCCTGAAACACCGAATAAAGTATTCCACCTGCGGCAAACAGCATTATACCGCTCATTATAACGGGGAACTGCGCTAGATAGTAAAAGCCTAACAAGCTAAACAAGGGGCCAAGTAGCGCCATTAATACAAAGATAACAATGAGTTTGGTTCTGCGCTGCTTGTTCTTTGGCAACATTTCCCTATACGCATTAAACCCTTCTGGTAAGTTTTGAACTGCAATCAGTAGGCCTAATAACATGGTACCTCCGCCTAACGCTGCCGTAGTACCAAGTGCGATAGACTCAGGCACGAAGTCGCTAAGCATGGCGGCAAGTTGACTACCAGCGGTTTTCTTTTTCGCCAAGTAAATATCAAGGGCCATAAAAGCTAAGGCACCGCCAACGAAGCACATTATGGCCGCAAATACCGATACGTCTTTTATGCCTTCAGGTACGAGCACAAGTCCCACCGCCGAAATTAGCGCTCCTGCTCCTAACGCTAAAATGCCATGGCGTAACTCTTTTTCTAGCCACTTAGGCTGAATGCCTTGATAAGTCGCTAAAATAGCGCCTGCGGGCATAGCAAGACCCGCCACCGTTGCCATTATTAATAAACCTACAATATCGCCTTGTGGCATAACGACTCCTTTCTAATCATTGCTTGTACATCTTCCTATTGATTACTACACACAGCACCATTGGTTTACAAATAATACCAGTCCGCATAGATAATTACCCACTCAGCGAGAGTTAAAATGTTCGTAATCGCGGCGTGTTACCGCAGGTATAGTGGTTCTACATCGAGGTGACGCAACAAAGAGAACGTACATTTTAAAAGCGCGTAACGAAAAAGAGCAGCTTAAGGCTGCTCTTTGCATTTATAACGATGGGTTGTGTTGGCTATACACAAAAATCGATTAATTTAAGTCCAAATCTCGGGTCATGTTCTCGTTCTTATCGCGATGCACAATAATGTTGTCTTCAATGCGAATGCCGCCAAACGGTTTGTATGCATCAATGGTATCCCAGTTGATGTACTTAGACGCAGGCGTCGCTTTAAGGTCGCGCAGTAGACTATCGATGAAGTACAGGCCCGGCTCAATAGTGAACACTTGACGCGCTTCTACCATACGCGTGCAGCGTAAGAACGGGTGATCATCAGGAGCAGGCTTAGGCGTGCCTCTGTCATCATTAACCAATCCGCCCACATCGTGTACCTGCAGCCCCAAGAAATGGCCAATGCCATGTGGGAAGAACGTGCGTGTTATACCCATTTCCACGATTTCTGGCGGCGTTAGGTTCACCATGCCGGTATCGTGAAGAATTTGCGCAATACCATCGTGGGCTAACAAGTGAATGTCTATGTAGGCTACACCCGGCTTTAACGAATCGACTAAGGTCAGCGTTACCTTATCTACCGCTTGAATGAGGTCGCGGAACATCGCTGAATTATGAACACCTTCTTGAGCGTAAGTACGTGTAATATCTGCCGCATAGCCATGATAATTTGCACCCGCATCAATCAGAAAAGAACGCGATTCTTTTGGCGCTACGGTATCACACTGCATGTAATGCAGAATTGAAGCATGCTCGTTAAGTGCCACAATACTGGTATATGGTACGTCGTTGTCACCTTGTCGACTTGCTGCAGCATAGGCAAGATTGATATCAAACTCGCTTTTGCCTTCACGGAAGGCTTGCTCAGCGGCCTTATGACCTGCCACCGCCAGCTTGTTAGCTTCACGCATGCAGTCAAGTTCATAGTCGGTTTTATAAGCACGTTGATAGTGCAAATAATGCAACACGCGGTCTGGATTTACATTGTCAAAACCCAACGCTTTTGCCACTTCAATATATTCGCCTACATAGGCAAAACGGCTTTTATCGTAAGGCAGGAATTTCTCTACCGCATCGGCTTGTTGAAGTAGTTTAATGTCGAAGCTGTCAGTCCAAAAGTCATTTGGCTCTGGCGGCACTTTGTGCCAGAAATCTTCAGGGCGATAGAAAATAAGCGTAGGCTTGTCTACACCGTTTACCACCAGCCAACAGTTAGGGTTATCAATAACAGGCACCCATGCTTTGAACTGCGGGTTTACCTTAAATGGGTAGTGATTATCGTCCAAGAAAAGACGTTTGCCCTGCCCTGAGTGAATAACTAGTCCGTCTAGCCCTTCTCGCTGTAATGCTTCGCGAGTTCTAGCTTGAAGCTCTTCGATATGCTGTTGGTAGGTTGCTTTATGTTGCGACATAGCCCCTCTTATCTTTTTAGTCGTTAGTTAGCTACTAGTGTATCACGAGGCCAGCATGACATGCATACTGGCTCAGACCGCTGTGCTGTTGTATACGTTAAGTTTCCCAAACTGGTAAAATAATAACGTAATGAAAGGCGTACCCGTATACGCCTAACCTTTGATAGCTATCGCGGTGCTAGTTGCAGTGTACCTGTTACCGGATGTGTACTTACTGCATCTGCCGATGGGATCATATCGCGGGTAAGTTGAGGGAAGATATTCTCGTTTCCACCTAACTGCTGGTCGTAAATATGCTGATACGCCATCACCGCCTTCACGTAAGCACGGGTTTCTTTATAGGGAATATTCTCAATCCAAATATCCACGGGCAGCGCTTCATTAGCAGGTAACCATTCCAACACTTTGCGCCAACCAGCGTTATAAGATGCGGACACCAGCACAGGGTTATTGTTTAACTTGTCCATTAAATAACGCAGGTACTGTACGCCGTATTCAACGTTATCGTCTACCTGAAAAAGTGTGTTACGACTTACTTTCTCTTTTGCTACATAACGCGCTGTTCCCGGCATAAGCTGCATGAGTCCTGCCGCTCCCACCGAAGAGATAGCATCGCTTCTAAACGAACTTTCGCGGCGTGCAATAGCCATAGCCAGCGACTTTGAAATGCTGTATGCCTGCGACTTTTCGCTGAATACATCGTTAAAGGCCAGTGGGAATCGGCGCTCGACATCATCCCAATAGCCACTTCGCGCAAAACTGGTAATAGCTTGATCGTACAAGCCCCACTCATACGCCAAAATGCCCGCATCGGTCACTTTCGATTCGGGTAAATGTGACAGTAAATAAAACCACTCACGGCGCGCTTCTGTGGTTCTGTCTAACCTGAAAAATTCAACAGAGCGCATGGTGGCAGGGGTTTTCGCCACACTGGCAATAGCTGCCGTGTCTCTTGGTGCTGGCGTGTGTGCAAGCGACGGAATTTCGCCTATGTGCGCACTTGCCATAAAGCCATAATAATGGCGTTCTTGAGAAAGCTCTTTATAAAGCACGGTAGCCTGCATAGTTTGACCAAGCGCTTCTAAAGCACGGGCTTTCCAATAGCGATAGTTTTCTTCTTGCTGCAAACTGGCAGGAGCGCTATCAATAACATTAACCACTTCCTGCCACTTTTTCGTGCGAAGCAAATGGGAAATATGCCAAAGCTTTACATCTTCACTGGCACCCTGCACATCAGCAAGTTCAAGCCAATGATGCGCTTGAGGAAGGCGGTCTAGCGTGTAGCTAAGCGCTATTGCTCTTCGCATAACGTGCTGCTGCGCTGGCGAGAACACGTTTTTGTCGTTGTAGCGGTTAAATACCGTGCCGGCTAAGTCAGGGTTTCGCCAAGCAAGTTTCTCGACCGCCCATACGATTACCTCAGCTTCATGCGATGCATTTTTTAGTGGAAAGAGCGCCGTTCTATTTACTCGGCTGGTGTCGCGGGTTACCGATAGCCACGCGTCAGCCAGGTATTGCTTATCACCGGGAAGTTGGCGCTTAAGATAAGAGATAATGCTTCGGTTATCTTCTTTCGCGGCAATCTCTATGCGCTTGATCACCATTTCGGGTGTCATCATGCCCGCTTTTTTCCACTTAGCAAAAAGCGGATCGCATTCATCCGGTTGCGACTGACCGTGAAGCCATAAAGCGTCGACTTCGGACAAAATAGCTTGTTCGCTTTCACCTTCTTTTAAACGAAAATTAAGCGCAATACAGGTTAGCCTTGCTCCCATGCCCGGGCGATAATTGTCTAAAAAAGTGCTGCGATAATCGTTCTTAGCAAGGTAATTAAGCCATTTATAACGCACACCGTAGCTTACCGGCTGACCATTGAAATCTTCTAGAAACTGCTTAACCTCGCGCTTTGTTCTTATTGACATCGTGCGCTCTAGCTTGAGTCTAAGCAGATAAGGATAAAGTGGATAATGCGCCAGTTCATAAATGTCGTTGTCGAGGCGCTGAACGCTTCGCTTCGAATACGTTAACAGCTTTTTTTCAACTTCTAGATAACGAGCGCGATCCTTTTCGAAAATATCTTCGGGTAGTGTTAAAGGCTGTGTAGCCCATGCGCCGATAGAGAAAAATGAAGAGAGCGAGCAAACAAATGCCCCCACAAAGGTGGCGAACAATTTATTGTTTTTTGTCAGCGAGCGCTGACCTAACCACGAACTAAAATAAAAACCAGACACAATAGAACTCCTACCCTGCTCTACACTCGAACGCTTATGAGCGCTGGCAAATTTGCCGAATCGAGCTGATTGTAAAATGTTGCTGAAAAAGCAGCATTGCGACTGATCCACTACGTTCGTTTGATAAACGAAGGGAAGATTTCAGCCTGGCTCCTTGCCAAAGAAGATGTTGTGCCAGCCGTCGTTAGCTATGCTTTACACACATAGTTGACATGATTGTAGATTATTCTTTTGCTGGATTGGCGCTTTGCGTCAATAACGCTCATTATACAACCACCAATGGCGAAATGAAGCTTGAATTCGATATTTACACTTGAATTTAAGTCATCCGACCACTACCTTAGACAAATTGAAACGCTTGTTTGATTTTTTGTTGAAATTTTGTGTGGCTTTGTAAAGAATCTAGCCACCCTAACGCGTTAGTGAATGCATACGACCCTACAAATTAGTTGGATTACTTCACTAACATCCTGGCCAATGCCGAAGGAGATGATAATGATATACACAGGCAAAAGTCTTTCCGTCAGCCTGTTAGAAGACGGCTTTGCTGAGCTGGTATTCGACGCCCAAGGTTCAGTAAACAAGTTCGACCGCCAAACGGTGAGTGAACTTGACGAAGCAACTCAAGCCCTACTTGCTAAAGGCGATGTTAAAGGCTTAGTGGTACGCAGTGCAAAACCTGCATTTATCGTGGGTGCTGATATCACCGAGTTCACTGGCCTATTCGCCATGGACGATGCAGAAGTACTACAGTGGGTTGCCAATACATCACAAGTATTCGACCGCTTCGAAGACCTACCTTTCCCTACCATCGCTGCAGTTAACGGCTTCGCTCTAGGTGGCGGCTGTGAGATGGCATTGGCGTGTGACATGCGTATTGCAGACACTACTGCTTCAATTGGTTTGCCAGAAGTTAAACTAGGCCTAATGCCTGGTTTTGGTGGTACGGTTCGTCTACCTCGCCTTATTGGTTCAGACAACGCCCTTGAGTGGATGACCACTGGCCGCGACAGAAAAGGCGCGAAAGCCCTTGCTGAAGGCGCAGTTGATGCCGTTGTTGCACCAGAAGCACTTGTTGAAGGTGCGCTTTCAATGGTGAAAGACGCCGCTGACGGTAAATTTGACTGGCAAGCGCGTCGTGCGGTTAAGAAAGCCCCACTACAGCTAAACAAAAACGAAGCCATGATGAGCTTCAGTACTGCTCAAGCTATGGTATTTGCGCAAGCTGGCAAACACTACCCAGCACCGCACAAAATGGTTGAGACTGTTCAAAAAGCAGCGGGTCTAGACCGTGAAGGTGCACTTAAGCTTGAAAATGAAGGCTTTGTAGCGTTAGCGAAAACAGACGCTGCGAAAGCGCAAATTGGTATTTTCCTTGCCGACCAACTAGTTAAGAGTAAAGGTAAGAAGCAAGCGAAAGCAGCGACTAAGCAATCTAAGCTTAACGCTGTGCTAGGCGCAGGCATCATGGGCGGCGGTATCGCATACCAGAGCGCAGTGAAAGGCACGCCAGTTATCATGAAAGACATTAACCAAGGTGCACTAGACCTTGGCCTTTCAGAAGCAGCGAAGATCCTTGGTAAAGGCATGCAGCGCGGTAAAGTAGACGCGGCCAAAATGGCGCAAACACTTAACGCTATCACGCCTACCCTTGAGTACAGCACGCTTAAAGATGCAAACCTTGTTATTGAAGCGGTTGTAGAAAACCCGAAAGTAAAAGGTATTGTGCTTAAAGAAGTAGAGGACAACGTAGCGGACGACGCTATCATCTGTTCAAACACTTCTACTATCTCTATCAATCAGCTCGCTGAAAGCCTAGACAAGCCAGAGCGCTTCTGTGGTATGCACTTCTTTAACCCAGTGCACCGCATGCCGCTTGTTGAAATTATTCGTGGCGAAAAAACCTCTGAAGAAACCATCAATGCAGTAGTAGCCGCTACCCTTAAAATGGGCAAAACCCCAATTGTGGTTAACGACTGCCCAGGGTTCTTGGTAAACCGCGTATTGTTCCCATACTTTGCGGGCTTCAGTAAGCTACTTATCGACGGCGCTGACTTTGTAGCGGTTGATAAAGTAATGGAAAAAATCTTCGGCTGGCCAATGGGCCCAGCATACCTAATGGACGTTGTAGGTATCGACACTGGCGATCATGCAGCAGACGTAATGGCAGCGGGCATTCCAGAGCGTATGGCTCGTCTGGACAATGACCCGGTAACTCTTTTCTACAAAGAGCAGCGTTTAGGCCAGAAGAACGGTAAAGGTTTCTACAACTATGGTGTTGATAAGCGCGGCAAGCCGTCTAAAACACCTGCTGAAGAAGCATATGCTCTAATGGCACCACACGTAGCTGACAAGAAAGACTTTGAAGCTGACGACATTATTGCACGCCTTATGATCCCTATGGCAAACGAAGCAATTCGCTGCTTAGAAGAAGGCATTGTAGATAGCGCAGCTGAAGCAGATATGGCGCTACTTTACGGCTTAGGTTTCCCTCCATTCCGCGGTGGTATTTTCCGTTGGATTGAAACCATTGGCTTGGCGAACTTTGTTGCTATGGCAGACAAGTACGCTGAACTTGGTCCTATTTATCAGATCTCAGACGGCGTTCGTGAAATGGCCGCTTCTGGTAAATCCTATTTCGCATAAGACCCGGAGGAAAAACTAATGAAAGAAGTGGTCGTAATCGATTGCGTACGCACCCCTATGGGTCGTTCAAAAAACGGTGTTTTCAGAAATGTGCGTGCAGAAGACTTATCTGCTGCGCTAATGACCGCGCTACTAGAGCGTAACCCTGGCGTAAACCCAGCGGAAATTGAAGACATCATTTGGGGCTGTGTTCAGCAAACTAAAGAACAAGGCTTCAACGTTGCACGTAACGCGCAACTACTCACAAAAATTCCACGCACTACAGGCGCGGTAACGGTTAACCGTTTGTGTGGTTCATCAATGCAAGCCCTTCACGATGCAACAAGCGGCATCATGAGCGGCCGTGGTGACATTTACATGATTGGTGGTGTTGAGCACATGGGTCACGTGCCGATGAACTACAACATCGACTTCCACCCTGGCCTTGCTAAGTACACGGCGAAAGCGTCGGGCATGATGGGTATGACTGCCGAGCTACTTGGCCGTCAAAACGGTATTACTCGTGAGCAACAAGACGCATTTGGCGCACGTTCGCACCAGCTAGCGCACAAAGCACACCTTGAAGGCCGCTGGGCTAACGAGATTGTGCCTGTTGAAGGTCACGATGCAAACGGCGTATTAAAGCTAATTGACTACGATGAAGTAGTACGCCCAGAAAGCACGGCTGAAAGCATGGCCGCACTTCGCCCAGTGTTCGACCCAGTAAACGGTACTGTTACTGCGGGTACATCTTCGGCGCTGTCTGACGGTGCATCGGGTATGCTGCTTATGTCAGCAGACCGTGCGAAAGAGCTTGGCCTAACGCCTCGTGCGAAAATTCGCGCAATGGCTGTGGCGGGTTGTGATGCGGCAATTATGGGTTACGGCCCAGTGCCAGCAACACAAAAAGCCCTCAAGCGCGCTGGCCTTACTATGGACGATATTGAACTTGCTGAGTTTAACGAAGCGTTCGCAGCACAGGCGCTATCGTGCATTAAGCAACTAGGTTGGATGGACCACCTAGATACTAAGATTAACCTTAACGGTGGTGCAATTGCACTTGGTCACCCACTAGGTTGCTCTGGTTCACGTATCTCAGGTACGCTTATCAACCTAATGGAATCACAAGACGTAAGCCTAGGCTTAGCGACTATGTGTATTGGTTTAGGCCAAGGTATTGCTACCGTATTTGAGCGTGTATAAGCGTTTAAATAAGCACTTTTAAAGCTAATTATTGAAAAGGGCCTTCGGGCCCTTTTTTGTTGATTCTAATTACTTTTCAGATTACTTCAAAATACGAGATAAAGGACTTACCACACCCTACGCACCTTGCTGAAGCACGTGAGTATAAATTTGCGTGGTCTTTACGTCTGAATGACCTAACTGTGTTTGCACCGTTCTAATATCAGCGCCCGATTGCAGCAAGTGCGTTGCAAAAGAGTGGCGCAGCGTATGAGGCGTAACTTTCTTTTTAATGTCACAAGTTTTTGCCGTGTTCCGTATTGCTTTTTGTATACTCGATTCATCAATATGATGTCGTCGCACTCTATTGCTTTCAGGATCGACAGATAATCGAGAAGAAGGAAATAAATAATGCCAGCCTAACTCTCTGGGCGCGTTTTTGTATTTCAAACGTAATCGGTGAGGTAGATAAACGCCTACGTACTTTGGATTTTCTAAATCAGCCGCCAAGAAGTTTTCTACCATAGCGATTTGTCGTGTAAGACCCGGTTTTAATTCCGCAGCCAACGTTACAATGCGATGCTTACCGCCTTTCCCATCCCAAATGCGAATAGCGTTGTAGTCAAAATCAATGTCTTTAACTCGTAGCCTAACCGCTTCCATTAGCCGCAAACCACTTCCGTACAATAAAGATATTGGTAACTTTAGGTTGGCAGGAATTTGCTCAAAAAGAGAAACGACCTCTTCCTGCGTTAATACAACTGGAAGCTTGGCTTGCCTACGACTTGAAACAAAGTTGAGTTCGCATGAAAGTGGGCGCTCTAATATATCGCGATATAAGAACGCCAATGCATTTAACGCACTCGCCTGAGTGGCCGGAGCCACATTTTTAGCGTTAACTAGGTGAGACAGAAACACTTCAACTTCTTTGTCTCCCACTTCAGAAGGGTGTCTATTATTGTTAAAGCGAATAAAGCTAATTATCCATTTACTGTAAAGCTCTATGGAGCGCTTCGCATAGCGACGGTTTTGCATGTGCTCTATCACCATTTGCATGAACATTGATTTCATTTTTTTGAATTTAATTACTGTAAATAAAAACAGAATTGCGGTTTTTGACTCGTCCGTAAAATAAAAAGGAGAGATTCCGTACTTAAGTACGGTGTTTTCAGATACTAAGTGTAGGTTATTGATGGAAGTGTATTTACGTGCGAAAGTGATAAAACTATAAATGTGATATATGGAAACTATCCACTTTGCATAAAGGATCTTTTCCTTACACTAAATTGTTATGCGCTTCGAGAAGTCTGAGATGCAACCACACAAAAAAACTGTTCTTACTGGGGCGCTAATTTGCGTGGTAAGTCTCGTGTTCTTATTGATAGATTTAACTTCAAACTATGAACAATATTTGGGAGCTGCTATAGGTCGCGAAACAGTATTGGTTACTTCTAAAAATGAGTTTGAGATACGAAACGAGAACTATAAAGGAAGGAACGGTCCCAGAGTATATGCTTATCATGCTGAGCCTGTAAGAGGAAAGCTGATACACTCATTGTCACCTATCGAGGCAGGGACGAAAGTAGACTGCTTATTAGTTAACTCAACCTGCTTTGCAAAACCTGCTGCTCCTTTCGATTATTTGAAAAATAGTAGAAAGCGAGCACTTTGGAGATATCTAGGTTTTTTTATTTTGGGTTTATTGATTATTGCTTTCTCAAAGCAAATAG
The DNA here is from genome assembly GCF_022348265.1 of Alteromonas sp. Cnat3-28. Taxonomy (NCBI): domain Bacteria; kingdom Pseudomonadati; phylum Pseudomonadota; class Gammaproteobacteria; order Alteromonadales; family Alteromonadaceae; genus Alteromonas; species Alteromonas sp. Cnat3-28. The sequence continues at coordinate 7,714 of NZ_JAKREY010000017.1, read as the reverse complement.
CAAAACGTGTTGGCTAGTGGTTCCAGCGCATAACAAGCCACTCAAGGCTCTCGCTTCGCTCGCTGGGACGCTAACACATGGGCTGCGTCACTTCGTTCCTAATTTTAGCACATGTGTTATCGCCCCTTAGTGGGAAGTTATATGCTTTTCAGGAAGCCCATCAATAAGGAATTTTATGAATCTAAACGCTACATTTTGGGGGCAAGCACTCTCCATCCTCGCTTTAGTTGTAATTTTTCTTACCATCAAATTTGCTAAAGGAAAGGCTGACAATATCGGGTTGGTTGCCATTTACGCCTTCTTGCTCAACTTCTTGATTCCACCTGTTGGATGGTTCTATTGTTACCGATGGGCAAATAAATAATTACCTAAAACAAATATCATCCTCTATGTAGCTAGGGTTTGTTTTTATTAAAGTGGATGTGTAAAAGGTTTTAAATTGTACGCATATAACAACTCAATCAACACACTCACTTCGTTCGCTGGGACGCATACACGCGGGGCGGCTTCGCCATTATGCCCCACATGTCTGCGCCCGTTATTTAAAAGTTATGCGATTGGTGGGACATGGATAAAAAATTAGAACGTTCCAATGCAGATAAGGTCTTAAGAAGACTAACTAACCAAATCAAGCCACTTGGTTTTGTTCGAACAAAACCAACGTTTTGGGTTAGAGAACAAGAATATTTGGTTCAATTCATTCATATACACAAGTTCACATTTGGCCCGTGCTTTAGACTGCACACGTGTGTTAGACCTTTAAATTCTGAATTGGAATTTATTGGGTTGTTTGGTCCAATCGAGCGGGAACTTAGCGCCACTACCAAATTTGAATACACGGAGGCCTCAAACTCTGTAGAAAATTGTGCTTCTGCAATGTCTCAGTTTATCTCAACATTTTCAGAAGAGTGGTATGCAACTCTTGGTAGCTTAGCGACATTACTGAGTTCAAAATCAGTACTAGACGCACAGGAAAAAACGTCACTTCAAGAATCCTTAGATGGGAATTCAAAAATATCTAACATCGAAAGAACGAGGTTGTTATTAAAAATCGCATAACAAAACACTAAAGGCACTCGCTCTGCTCGCTGGGACGCTAACACATGGGCTGCGTCACTTCGTTCCTAATTTTAGCCCATGTGTTATCGCCCCTTAGTGGGGTGTTATGTACCAGGATAGTTCAGTGGTTTATAAGGTTAAATGGAAAGATCTTGCTAGGCACATGGTCAAGCAACTATTTATCATCATTTCTGTTGGTTTTACCATAGTGATGTTGGTTCGTTTCGCATCATCATCTTTTGATATCGACGAGACTTTCAAGCACGTTAGCCTTGTTCAAATTCCCCTGATATATCTCGCTATCTTTTTGTTTAGCCTATTCTTTGGCGTCACAATTAGTTATTTGCTTAAATGTTCATATATAACCATCGAAAATGACATAATCAGCGGTAGAAACTATTGGTTGCTTAAAAGGCATTTTCGTATGGGAGAAATCGAGAAAGCATTTCCATTTAATAGTAATGGTATGCCTGTGGTGGTGGTCGATGCAGGTAAAAAAGGCCAGATATATGTACCGCTCCACATCGAACACGCAGATGATTTGTTTAGAAAATTAGACCAATATGCGTAAAGTACATAACAAACCGCTGTAGACGCACGCGGTGCGTGCTGGGACAAAAATACGTGGGCCGTCCTCGCTTCGCTCGTTATTATAGCCCACGTATTTTTGCCCCTAAGCGGGGTGTTAGCCCCCATTCGTTAATTCATTCAAAAATAAAAAATCGTTGCAGTGTTTACGCCGGTGTCATCACTCGTTTTAGCGTCCCACCGCCATTGGTTATTTTAGTGTCCAAAGCTATCAACTAATCAAGGGCGTTTCTTCCCGTGGTTTGCGCGGCGCGGGCAGTCTTTCGCTGTAAGCGGCCGGTGCTTTTTTCTGCAATCGTTTCGTGCAATTGTAGGGTTCATTGGCAACGCAGCTTTATCAGTTCCGGCAAATGGTTGCGGCAAAAATCAGTTGTTGTTTTTCTGGTGGTTGTTTAAGGTAAATGCAAATCAGGGAAGGGCAATTAGATAATGCAAACATCTTGGTGCAGGGCAGCAAAGCTGCGAACGTTCAGTGTTAGGGCTAACAAAGCGCAGCACGGGACAATAACGCGCAGTTCCCCTTTTTTGCAAAGAGCGCAAAAAAGTGGCCCTTCGCTATTGCCCGTGTGCTAGGTGTTAGTAGCCATATGAAAATGGAGACAGCAGTGGAAATAGATGAAGATAAAATCGATGAAGCGGCACTTGCTCTGTTTTACCTTACTCTGCACGACAAGTTTGGTAGGGCTTGGAAGCAAATAGATTGGAGTATCACCGACCGGCTTTATGAAAAAGGTTATATTCACGACCCTGTTGGCAAATCAAAGTCTGTTGTTTTAACTGAAGAAGGGCTCGCCAAATCAGAAGAGCTATTCAAAAAGTTATTCGTCAAAAGTGAGTGAGTATTGTGCGCATAGCTCAGCTGTTGCTCTAGGATGTATCGGCGTGGCAACTAACAAGCCAATTAACTCACTCACTTCGTTCGCTGGGACGCATACACGCGGGGCGGCTGCGCCATTATGCCCCACATGTCTGCGCCCGTTATTGGAAAGTTAGGTGCACAAGGAGGATTTATGCATCGTATTCTTTTCGTAATAATTCCTTTATTGATATCTGGTTTGTGTTCAGCCGATGAAGTTCTTGGATACAAAGGTAAGAATGGAAAAGTGTTCGGTTACGAAAGCGTTGAATTAGCATTAGAAGCACTTCGTAATAAGCCTAATGTCGATATTAGTGAGAAGGGGGGTTGGACGATTGTTAGTGACAATGCCGAAAGAGCTTTGTGGTCTTTTGCGCCCGTTAACCACTCTGCATACCCGTCTGTCGTGAGGCGAGCTGTCGTTGAAGAAAACGGTCAAATTTTTATCGACACCCAGGTTCGATGCGGTGCGGAAAAAGTCGACTGTGACAAATTGGTCCAGGACTTTATTGAGTTAAATAACAAAGTAACTCAAGAGGTTAACGATGCTAAAGGCACCTAACAAACCGCTGTAGTCGTTCGCTGGCGCTCACTGGGACAAAAACACGCAGGCTCCCAGTCGCTTCGCTCCTAATTCTAGCCTGCGTATTTTTGCCCCTAAGCGGGGCGTTATATTCTCGAATGGAAAAGGAGAATTGATATGGATGTAAATAATTCTAAAAGCTTCAAACTCGTAATATTTATTTTGTCGGTCCTACTTTCTGGTTTTGTCCTAAAGCTTGCAGGATTAGACGCTTCGCAAGCCAATATCGTTAAGCTTTCCAACTTCTCCCTTCCAATTTTCATAGTCTTCGGCATTTGCGTTAGCTGGACTTACAACTCAATCCATTTTTTGACAGAGCGCTTTTATCAAAAACGAACATAACAACCCAATCAACACACTCACTGCGTTCGCTGGGACGCATACACGCGGGGCGGCTTCGCCATTATGCCCCACATGTCTGCGCCCGTTATTGGAAAGTTATACGCCGTAGAATATGGATACTCTGAAAAAATTAAATAAGTCTTGGATATCACATCTTGAAGGCATTGAAATTATCATTCTCCCTTCAGGCATAGCGATAGCATTTTTACTAGCTTATTTGGATATTTTGGAATTGCCGATTGGTGCAGGGCTTACTTTCATTTCAAGCTTCACTTCTGTTATTTTGCATCATCTTGCGGTTTACAATCTCGTTCGTTGCCCCGAGTGTGGTGAAAATTTGGCAAAGTTTAAAAACGGCAAAAATATCCCGATCAATCAGTTGTATAATGGGTTCGCAAAATGTTCGCCTTGCAAGCACTGCGGATGGGCTGCGAGTAAAGGCGTATAACAAACGCCTCAACAAGGACGCAAAAAGCTTGGCTTGCGTCACTTCGTTCCTAATTTTAGCCAAGCATTTTGCGCCTGTTAGGCGGGCGTTATATTTAAAGGTACATTAACCAAGGAAGTTTAAATTGAAACCATTTTCCTCTGTTGAGTCTCGCAATTTTAGTAAATTGCTTTTAGTTTCCAGAATAGCTGCTACTTTTTCGCTTTTTATGCTTATTTTAGGAGTAGGCGTAACGCTGTGGACGGCCTTCACCGAATCACTATCACATGCAATTCCATTGATGCCTATAATTGTTTGGTCAATTTTAATCTTTTTGTTTACTGGCATTATTGCTGTGCTTGTCTCAATAGAGGAGCATTTAAGAATGCAAGAAGTGCGCGATGTAAGAAACGGCAAAATATAACAAAAAAATCAAGTCGTGGGCTAAAGCCCACTGGGACGCTAACGCGCAGGGCCGCTTCGCTATTTTGCCCTACGCGTTATCGCCCCTTATTTAAAAGTTATACGTCAGGGAGACAGCATGCGCTTTACTCTTTTATTGCTTCTGGTCATTTCATTTTACTCAAATGCTAGTGACGAGATTACAATTCATATAGGTGAGACGAGTTACTCTATAAACGACTCAGATAAAATGCTAACTAATACGGAACTAGAAATTGAATTGTCGAAAATAGAGTTTTCTTCAGTCACTTTAGACATAGATTATTGCGCAGAACCGTCATTAATTGCAGAAGCTTACTCAGCAATTGCGAACAGCAAACCGTCAGTATCCAACATTCAACTGAAAGCAGGCGGTAGCTCTGAAGAAACTAAGTGTAAAAACGTATAACAAAAAAATTAAGTCACTCACTTCGTTCGCTGGGACGCATACACGTGGGCTGCTTCGCATTTTAGCCCACGCGTACGCGCCCCTTATTTAAAAGTTATAAGGCGTCAGCCTAAACTACGTTTGGCTTTATAAAAATCCCAATAAAACTACCCTCGCCTGTTTTCATTAGCATCGCTCTGGCTTTTGGGAGGTTTAAATCCGCCGCTTTCAATTCAAAGGCGGTGTAATAGGCGCTTTGTCGCCAAGTTATTAGTTGAACCTCGCAAGCGCCATTACACTTGATAGCTCAGATGGCGGCTTGCTTCAGTCAATTCAAAAACATCAATGCACAGTCGTTTTGCTTGTTTGTGCTAACAATCAATCGTATGCTGGCTTCAACAGTTTTTAAAAAGACCAAAGGAACTGGCTTTGCTTATAACAAGGCGCTTAAGACCACTCCCTTCGGTCGCTCGGACGCATTTACGCGGGGCGGCTTCGCCATTATGCCCCACGCAAATGCGCCGCTTAGCTTAATGTTATACACCACTGTAATTGATAGATAAGATGGATTTTATTACCAACAAAAAACCAAGCAACGGATATAAATTTGGTGTTGCTCTCGTCGCTGTATTAGCAACATTGCTTATGGGTTTCCTCATACTCTCCGGTACAGTATCGCTTACGCAAGGAGCGCTTTATTGCTGGTTCCTAGTCAGCATCGTTTTTTATATGGCAGGGCCAGTGCTTGGCAAGCGCAAAGAGTATTTCGGAAACGAACCATCTTCACAAATCATGCGGGTAAATTTGTTGCCGTACTTTTTATTCAGTTTTCTGTGTGGTGGTATCGCGTTTTATGGTTGGCTATCTGGTGTATAACAAAAAAATAAAGTCACTCGCTAGCGCTCGTTGGGACGCTAACACGCAGGGCCACTTCGTTATTATGCCCTACGTGTTATCGCCCCTTATTTAAAAGTTATACACCACCCATTTTTTAGTAAAAGTCAGGCCGAAGTTCAGTGCTTTTTTACAACGGCTTTGGGGGTTCGTTTTAGTTTTTGGTTAGCATCAAAGGTAACTTAAAAGTTCTGCTTTTCAACTCAAGCCGCCCTCTTCTTAGGCAGCAAGTAAAAGTTTAAAACACTGGTTGTCTTGTTCGGTGCTTTTACTCTATTTTCTTCAACATGCTGGCAGTTAAGAAACGGTTTGTGTATAACAAAAAAATTAAGTCGCCTGCTAGCGCAGGCTGGGACGCATTCACGTGGGCTGCTTCGCATTATAGCCCACGCGTCTGAGCCCCTTATTTAAAAGTTATGTGCCGCTAGACTATGCCAGATTTTAAAATTAAAACTGAATTCGCAGCAAGAGAGAAAAAGTTCTTAGGGGGTTTGCTTGTTTTCGCGCTCCCTTTTGCTGTTGTAGTTGTTATTAATTCTTTTTCGTCCGAATACATAAATCCCGGTTTTCCTTTCGTCATCATGGTGCTAGGTTTTATGTTTGCTACTTTTACATGGTATCGATGCCCTAAATGCAACTCGATACCGCGTGCTTCAGGAAACCCTGGGGTGCAGCTGTTTGCTAAAAAGTGCGGAGAGTGTGGAGCTCAACTAAGGTGAAAGCACATAACAACCCAATCAACTCACTCACTTCGTTCGCTGGGACGCAGACACGTGGGGCGGCTGCGCCATTATGCCCCACATGTCTGCGCCCGTTATTGGAAAGTTAGCCACTAATACGTATGAAAAAAATTAAACTGTTTTTATTATTATCTCTTTGGTCGATGAATGTACTGGGAACTCAATCAAAAGAAGTCACTTTTTGGGATTGGTTTTCAAAAAATGAAAATAACCTTTTTTACTTAGAAAAAGACCAAGAAAGACTCTTGGACTCTATTTCTTCTGCGCTTAATGAATACGAAGATGGATTGGTATTCGAAATATCCAATCCCTTAAATGGGAAGCGTAAATTTATAATTAGTGCAGATGGAATTTCAGAACTGTTCCCAAGTGTGCAGGCGTTAAGTAAAGCTGCGCCTGTCTTAGATAAATGGGAAGTTATTGCGTTCAGACCAAGGATGGAAGACTATCAGAATTTTAAAATAGACTATGCAGGCAACGAAATAGATGCTTCAAAAATATGGATTTACTACAGAATCCAAGATGGCTTTTTTGATCTCATAATTTATCACCCAGAATACACTGACGAAGAACGAGACCTTTTTGTTTCTGCATCTTACATACTCTTAGATATGGCATTGGGAGAATACAACGTGACTACAGGTATAAGATACATTGATCATCAGAGACTCCCAGCAGATCCAACAAATGTTGGTCTATTGCCATTTTCAGAATTAAGGAACGCATTTGACTCCTATAATAATAAGTAGGGGCGTGGCTAACAAAACGCTCAAGTCGTTCCCTTCGGTCACTGGGACGCTTACACGCGGGGCCACTTCGTTATTATGCCCCACGTGCAATCGCCCCTTAGCTTAGCGTTATATGCTTTTAGGAATTTGAAAAAGGAATTTTAATGAATAAACAAAGCAACGCCTTTCATTTAGTCACTAAAGCATTCGCACTGCTAGGTGCGTTTATTTGTGGCTTTTTTGCAGCAACACAATTTATTTCGAGCTTATTTGCGTTACCAGACTTAATTGCTGTATTGCTTGGCTGTGCTAAAGCAGTTTTAATTGCACTACTCGCTTTGGCTTTTTGGAATGCAGGCACACATAGTAAAAACTCTTTTCAAATAAACCCGTTCAGTGGGCCAAGATAACGAGCACTGAATTCAAGGTTGTTTATGCACGCATATAACAAACAAATAAAGTCGTGGGCAAAAGCCCACTGGGACGCTAACACGCAGGGCCGCTTCGCTATTATGCCCTACGTGTTATCGCCCCTTATTTAAAAGTTATGTGGCTCAGGATATTCATGGATAGAAATACTAAAAAAGCACTGAGATGGGATTCTGGTTACAGAACTAAACCAGTCAAACCAGACAAAGCTTCTTTTTCAAGTGGTAAGTATTCTATGG